>JAGQRC010000021.1 GCA_020425835.1 Planctomycetota bacterium
TCTCGTCGGCGCGGCGAGCGAGTAGGTCAGCCGCTCTTGGCACTGCCCGAAGAGATCACAGCGCTCCAGGCCAGAGTCGGCGAAGCGCTGAACGTTGGGCTCGACGCGCCGCTTCATCTCCTCGATCGTCGCCGCGGTCCGATCGGCCATCTCCTCGGTGAGATCGCGAAGCTCGGCATCGAGGGCGATCAGCAGAGAGTCGAGGCTCGACTTCTCCACCTCCTCGACACGCGCGCGAACTTCCTTCGACTTCAGCGCCTTCGCCTCGGCGCCCCGTCGCACGCGACGCACCTCGCTCGGGCGCTTCCGAGACTTCACCCCCAGCCTCCCGATCGCCTGGTCGACCTCGGCGTCGACCTGCGCACGGAGACCCGCGTCCGTGTTGAGATCGCTCTCCACGCCCCGTCGGAGGACGTCGAGGAGGTCGTCGGACAAGCGGTTCCACCAGCGACCCTTGGTCTGCTCGTCCTCGTCGGGGAAGAGCGAGTCTCGGTGGATCGGACGGATCCGCTTCTTGACTGCGCGCGTCCGACTCGCGCTCCCTTTCCACGGCGCGGAGAACGGTCCCTCCGCGGGACTCGTCAGCTCGATCCGAGCGATGCGGGCCTCGAGCGCGTCGAGGAACTCCGTCTCCCGTCGACGCCCCACCAGGACGTGTTCCCTAAGGAAGTCGTCGCCGGACATCGACTTCCGGAGGTCGAGTTGCCGTTGGCGCTCACTCCACGGACTCTCGGCCGCGTAGTAGTGGAACACCAGATCGTCGATCGTCAGGGGACCCGCGAGGCTCTCGCACTCGCCACTCCGGCGCTTCGCACAGCGACAACGCTTGGACAACGCACAGAGCGATCGGAACTGGTCGAACTCCGTGTGGTTCTGGAAGACTTGGCATCCCTCCGACCAGTTGCCCACCTTCCTCTCGTCGCGCGACGCATGCGATCGGTGGATGTTGATCCCCGCATTGTCGTGGTCGTTGACCACGACGATCTCGTTCTCCGCGAGTGATCTCCAGCGAGTGCCGTCGGCGCTCGCGTCGATACCGTGGACCTCGAGCGTCCACTTGCCGTCACCGTTCTGGGAAACGACGTAGTCGACGCGCAGATCGGCGAGGTCCTCGCGGTCGCCCCCGAGGTGATCGACTCGGGTCTCGATCAAGTGGCTCCGACCGACGTTCAGTCCGTCCTGGAGTGAGAGACTCGCTGCGAGGACTCGGGTCAATCGGGTCTTCAACCAGTCGCCGTCATCGGGATGAGCCATCGCGGGTTCGGGCTCACGCGGAGCTTGGGGCTCCTTCTTGAACGGGCGCCTCGGTCGCTTGCCCCGCTTGCCGTTCGCTTCGCAGGCATCTCGCGCCTCGGTGTAGGCGTCCCACTTCGCCTTCTTCGATTCGTACTTCTTCATGGCGCGCTCGTGCGCTCGGACCTTCGCGGACAGCCGGCCATTGGCGTGGTCCCACGCCTTCTCCCAGACCGTTCGGCGCTTTCGATCGTTGGCGGCGATCGCGGTCTCGGCTCGGAGCCGCTCCAGCAAGTAGGGCTGGATCGCGGCTCGACGGATGTCGAGCTTCGACGCCTGCGTCAGAGCCACGTAGCCGCGGACCTTGCTCCAGTGGTGGATGAAGAAGCGATGGGAGTTCTCGTAGACGCCGGGCTGTACGACGGCCGCTCGGTTGTGGATGAACCCAGTGTGCTCCGCGTCCATCGGCACCTGACCGTCCGTCTGCTTCGTGTACCCCGGCTCGGTCGTGATCGTGAGGAGGAGGAGTCTCCAGTCGATGTGAAGGCGACAGCTCCGGCCGGCGTCATCCATGCTCACCTGACCGGGGAGTTGGCCGTCCGAGCCGATGAGCTGTCGACGCAGCGCATCATCCGAGAGAAACGCCTCGATCGTCGGAACATCGACTCGATCTCCGACCACGTCGATGTCGAGCACCTCGCCGCTCTCGAGATCGACCGGGCGGTAGAACACCACCAATCGATCGTCGAACCGGTTCGAGTGGGAATCCGGAGCTCGAAGGCCAACCACGTGGACCCGCATCAACTCGTCGGAGTACGGCGCCTGGCCGATCTCGTAGCGCTCGGGGAACCCCTCGACGTCACGCATGCAGTCGATGACTCGACAGATCGTGCAGTCGTTGCACGTGCTCGGTGAGAGCGTCGCCCCGAGATCGGTCGACTTGTCGGCCAGCGACACCGTCGC
This sequence comes from Planctomycetota bacterium, assembly GCA_020425835.1. The sequence goes on from JAGQRC010000021.1 coordinate 2,197, forward strand.
CTTCCGCACCGTCGTCGCGGGGCTCCCAAGCTGGTCGTCGGAACGGGAATCGGGACCGGGCATGGCGGGCTTCCTCAGGAGCGGTGTTGCGTGTTGAGTTCGGAAATCGTCGGCTCGTCGAGCCGCCCGTTGACCTCCAGTCGACGGTCGGCCTGGAAGGCCCGGATCGCGGCGCGTGTCCGCGGTCCCATCCTCCCGTCGACCTCACCGACGGCGTATCCCAGGTTGCGCAGGCGAGCCTGGGCGCCGGAGGTGCCGCAGTCGTCGGTGTCCTCCAAGGGATTGAGGTGCCGGAGCTCGAGCTCCCACGTCTCGGTCTCCACCTCGAGGGTCGCCGAACCGGGCTGGCCACGGACGATCACCTCGATCCGGCCGCGCTCGTCGGCTTCGACCGCGAGCGCACCCTGTCCTTCGATCGTCAACCTGCCTTTCGCGCCCGCGCGGGCCTCTCCGTGCACATCCAGGAGGAACAATCGGAGGCGGGGTAGTTGCACCGTCAGCCGGTGGAGCTGGCTGGTCCGAAGGCCGCCTTCGCTCGATGCCGCGGGCTCCGGCACGAAGACCACGTCCCCGGGATGGAGGGTGAAGGGATCGGGGCGCTTCGTCCGGAGCTCGTCGTTCTCCGGCGCATCGTAGATGCGCTTCCAATGAGTGATCCCGTATCGCTTGGCAATCGAGTCGAGGTCCTCGCCGGCCACCACCGTGTGCGTCGGCATCCCACTCCTTCGTTCGTCTGGATCTCCACCGTTCTCGTCGGCGGCGGATCGATATAGAATGCGCCGCCCGTTCTGCGTGCCTCAGCGAGAATCCGCGGACCGAGGGGCGGACGGGTGGCGGTTTGACACGGTGGAACGATCGAGCTAGCATGCCGAGAAGTCGAGAAATGGGGCGATCTTAACGGGGCCCGCTCCGCCTTGGAGCCGGAGCCGTCAACGCGCCTTCTCGGACCGGACGTCCGGTTCGACGGTCCCCTTGCGACAGCACGTCTCTCTCGACGCGCGCCCCGATTACTCCTGCCCCGACCGCCGGTGTCACCCCCCCGAAGACTCGGTGTTGCCAGCAGATCCGAACGCACCCGAAGGTCGCCGGTCGACCGCAGAAACGCAGAGAAACAGCCGAATGAGTGATCACGACACCTCCACCAATGGCGGCGCCGACATGGTCGTCGAAGTGACCGACGAGGGACCTTGCCGCAAGCGCCTCCGGACCGAGATCCCCGCCTCTCAGGTGGAGCAGGAGGTGGCGACGAGCTATCACCAGCTGCGCTCGAACATCCAGTTGCCCGGGTTCCGCAAGGGCAAGGTTCCCCGCAGTGTTCTCGAGCGGAAGTTCGGCGAGCAAGTCGAGAACGAGGTTCGCGAAGATCTGATGCACAAGAGCTTCGAGGAAGGCCTCGAGAAGCACGAGCTGCGGCTGATCGGGTCTCCGAAGTTCGACAAGGTCGAGTTCAAGGTCGGCGAGCCCTTCACGTTCGAGGCGGTCTTCGACGTGGTGCCCAACTTCGAGCTCCCGAAGTACAAGGGCCTCGAGATGCACGCAGAGCCGACGGACGTCTCGGACTCGGAGGTGGACGCGGAGATCGAGCACCTGCGCGAGCGCGTCGCGGAACTCGAGGAGATCGAGTCGCCCAAAGAGGGCGATTTCTGCCGGTCCAAGATCTCGTTGCGGGTCGGCGAGGAGTCGATCGACCGCGATGACGTGCACCTGAAGATCGGCCTCGACCGCGTCGATAACATCGAGGTCGAAGGAATGGGCGAGAAGCTCGCGGCGGCCAAGGTCGGCGATGAGCTCTCGTTCGAGGTCGACGTGCCGGAGGACTTCATGGAGGAGTCCTTCCGCGGTCAGAAGGCAACCCTCACCGTCGAGGTGAAGGCCTTTCAGACCCGTCGGCTGCCGGAGCTCGACGAGGAGTTCGCCGGTCGCTTCAACCAGGAGTCCCTGGAGCAGTTGCGCTCGGAGGTTCGGAAGAGTCTCGAGAACGGACGTCGGTCCGAGGAGGAGTCTCGGCAGGAGCGCGCGTTGGTCGATCAGCTTTGCGAAGCGACCGACATGGAGCTGCCCGAGTCGATCCTCGAGAGCCGCAAGCGAGAGCTGGCCAACAATCTGCGCTATCAGCTGGCCCAACAGGGCATGGCCGAGGAGGAGATTGCTGCCACCGTCGAGGCCGACAAGAACCTGGTCGAGCGCGCACGTCGCGATCTGGTGGAGATCTTCGTGCTCGAGAAGATCGCCGAAGAGGAAGTGATCCTGGTCACGGAGGACGACATCATCCGTCGGATCACCGAGATCTCGATGGCGACGGGGCGGGAAGCGAGCGAGGTTTTCGAGGACTATCGTCGGCACGGGCTCTTGAGCGAGCTGCGCGCCGGGATGTCCCGTGAGAAAGTCCGTGCGTTCCTCCGCAAGAAAGCGAAGATCGTCGGTGGAGACTCGCCGTCGGTCGAGAAGAAGGACGAGGCGCCCGCTAGCGGGTCGTCTGCAAGCGAAGAAGCTGACTAGCCCAGACCGACTCGCGAGAGTCTCGAGGGCCCGAGGAGCTGTGAATGCAGGGTAACCTGGTTCCATTCGTGATCGAAAAGACCGGTCGCGGCGAGCGTTCGTACGACATCTTCTCCCGTCTGCTCAAGGATCGGATCATCTTCATCGGTGATGCGATTCACGACCACACGGCCAACCTGGTGATCGCGCAGATCCTCTTCCTGGTCTCCGACAACCGGAACCAGGACATCAACGTCTACATCAACTCGCCGGGCGGCTCGGTCAGCGCGGGCCTCGCCATCTACGACACCATGCAGTTCGTCCAGTGCGACATCGCCACGTTCTGCATGGGGCAGGCCTCGTCGATGGGCGCCGTGCTCCTCGCGGCGGGCACCAAGGGCAAGCGCCACGCGCTCCCGAACTCCCGCATCATGATCCACCAGCCGTGGGGGGGCGCGCAGGGCAAGGCGCTCGACATCGAGATCCAAGCCCGGGAGATCAAGCGCTACAAGAAGACGCTTTGCGATATCCTGTCGCACCATTCGGGCAAGTCGCCGGAGCAGATCGAAGAGGACTCGCACTGGGACTTCTTCCTCTCACCCGAGGAGGCGCGCGACTACGGCCTGGTGGACGAAGTCATCCAGACCCTGAAGACCGGGGAGAAGACCGGAGACTGATTTGGCCGGACCGAGTAGAGGGGGCCGCAAGGGCAGGCTGGAACGGTGTGTCTTCTGCGGCAAGAGCGCCAGTGACGTCGACCGCCTCATCGCGGGCCCGCCCGGCATCTACATCTGCAACGAGTGCATCGAGCTGTGCTACTCGATCATCAGTGAAGACGACCGCCACAGCCGGCGCGGGCCCTCTCGGTTCGATTCCACCCAGGACATTCCGACTCCCCGTGAGCTCTACGAGGAGCTCAACAAGTACGTGATCGGGCAGGATGACGCGAAGCGGACGCTGTCCGTCGCCGTCCACCTGCACTATCGCCGCCTCCTCCTGCTCGAGAAGGCGGTCGAGAATCGCGTCGAGATGGAGAAGTCGAACATCCTCCTGGTCGGCCCGACCGGGAGCGGGAAGACCCTGCTGGCCCGGACTCTCGCCCGTTTCCTCGACGTGCCGATCGCCATCGGGGATGCGACGACTCTGACCGAGGCGGGCTACGTCGGCGAGGACGTCGAGAACCTGCTCCTGAAGCTCCTGATGGCCGCCGACTTCGACCTGCAGCGGGCCGAAGAGGGCATCATCTTCATCGACGAGATCGACAAGATCGGCAAGGCGACACAGAACGTCTCGATCACCCGCGATGTCTCCGGCGAGGGCGTGCAGCAGGCGCTTCTCAAGATGATCGAGGGCACCGTCGCGAACATTCCTCCGCAGGGGGGGCGCAAGCACCCCGAGCAGCAGTTCATCCAGATGGACACGAAGAACATCCTCTTCGTCTGCGGCGGGGCGTTCAACGGCCTCGAAGAGATCATCGCACAGCGGGTCGGCGCCAAGCAGATCGGCTTCGGCGATGACGGGCGCCACGAGGACTTCGATCCGGATGACCCCGTCGAGAAGACGCGCATGCTCGCGATGGTCGAGCCGGAGGATCTCCTCAAGTTCGGGATGATCCCCGAGTTCATCGGCCGCGTGCCGGTGGTCGCCACGCTCGGTCCGCTGACCGACGACGAAATGGTTCGCGTGCTCACCGAGCCGAAGGACGCGCTGGTCCGCCAGTACCAGGAGTACTTCTCCATGGACGGGGCCAAACTCGAGTTCACCGACGAAGCGCTGACTCTGATCGCTCGTCTTGCGCGACGGCGCGGAACGGGTGCGCGCGGGTTGCGAGCGATCGTCGAGTCGTTGATGCGGGACACCCTCTTCGATCTCCCGGAGCTCCCCGAGGTCAAGGAGTACGTGGTCAACGCCGAGCAGGTCCGAAAGCTCGAGGACCGATCGACGCGCGCCCCGAGAGATGCCCGCTCCGGGAAGCGTTCCGGGACCAAGGCGCGCAAGCCGAAGGCGAAGACCAAGACCAAGCGGAAGAACACTGCGTAGCGGACGCGACCTACCGCGCCGCACCGGAGACCGATCGCCGACCTCGACCCTGACGCCACCCCTCCGACAGAAGTAGCGAAGATGACCCCGCCGCGGGTTGAATCGCGAGACGACCATGAGCAGCACCGACCTCGATGAGTTCCTCGAGTCCCCGATCGAAGGCAAGCTCCGCGACCGCCTCGCGAAGATGCGCCAGCGATATGCCGAGCTGACCGATGCCATCGCCGACCCGGAGCGGCAGAAGGACCGTCAAACCTTCCAGTCGCTCCTCAAGGAGCACGGCGGCATGGTCGAGCTCGCCGACCTCTTCGACGCCTACCTCCAGAGCGAAGCCGACCTCGTCGAAGCGAAGTCGATGGCCGAGTCCGACGATCCCGAACTCCAGGAGCTCGGGGTTTCGGAGCTCGAGTCCTGTCAGGAGACGCGCGCCTCGCGGGCGCGCGCGGTTCGAGAGCACATCCTCGATCAAGAGGTCGACAGCGCCGACAGCTGCATCGTGGAGATCCGCGCCGGAACCGGCGGCGACGAGGCGGCGCTCTTCGCGGCGGACCTCTTCCGGATGTACTCTGCGTACGGGGAGAACCACCGCTGGAAGTTCGAGATCCTCAGCGAGAGCGCGACCGATCTCGGTGGCTACAAGGAGATCATCTTCGCGGTGCGCGGTCCCCGCGCGCACGGCGTCCTCCAGTTCGAGAGCGGCGGACACCGCGTTCAGCGGGTTCCGGAGACCGAGACGCAGGGCCGGATCCACACGTCGGCCGTCACCGTGGCGGTGATGGAAGAGGTCGAGGAGTCGCAGATCGACATCAAGGACAACGATCTGCGGATCGACACGTTCTGCGCGTCCGGCCCGGGCGGGCAGAAGGTCAACAAGACCTCGAGCGCCGTGCGCATCACCCACATCCCGACGGGGATCGTGGTGTCGATCCAGGACGAGAAGTCGCAGCACAAGAACAAGGCGAAGGCGATGAAGGTCCTCGCCAGCCGTCTCAAGGAGAAGCAGGAGCAGGAGCGACGCGATGCCGAGGCGCAGGTCCGCCGCAGCCTGATCGGTTCCGGAGACCGCAGCGACCGTATCCGCACCTACAACTTCCCCCAGAACCGTCTGACCGACCACCGCATCGGCCTGACCCTCTACAACCTCGACCGGGCGATCCTCGGCGATCTCGACGACCTCTTCTCGCGTCTCGAGGCACACGATCGCGAGGAGCGGGTGGCGGCGCTGTGAGGCGGGTCGACCGACCGCCCACTCGAGGCGCGGCGTGACCACGATTCGCCAGGCGTTGATCCTCGCCGCGGCCGACCTGACCGGACACATCGCGGAGCCGGTTCGGATCGACGCCGAGATCCTGCTGGGGCACGCCCTCGGTTGGGATCGCACCGAGCTCCACCGGCGCGGCAATGTCGAACTGACCCGATCCGAGCTCGCCCGCTTCCAGGACCTCATCGATGAGCGCGCCTCGGGTCGTCCGGTCGCCCACATCCTGGGCGAGTGGGAGTTCTACGGACTGACCCTCTCGATCACCCCCGATGTGCTGATCCCGCGACCCGAGACCGAGCAGATCGTCGACGTCTCGATCGAGCGATTGCGTCGTTCCCCGTCGCCCCGCATCCTCGACCTGGGAACCGGCAGCGGTTGCTTGCCGATCGCGCTCGCCGACCAGTTGCCGGGCGCGCGAATCGTCGCCACCGACATCTCCCCGGAGGCGCTCGCGGTCGCGGAGTCGAACGTGAAGCGTCACGGGTTCGCGTCGCGGATCGAGTTGCGGCACGGGGACCTCCTCGAGGCGGCGCCCGAACGCTTCGATCTCGTCGTCTCCAACCCTCCGTACGTCGCCGACGGCGACCCGGGGCTCGCGCCGGATGTCGAGAGGTACGAACCGCACCTCGCTCTGCGCGATGTCCGCGATCACGATGGTCTCGGCTTCTACCGAGCGATCGCCCGGGAGGTTCGATCGCACCTCCTCACCGGTGGATTCGTGCTCGTCGAGGTGGGGGATCGTCAGGCGAGCCAGGTGCGCGCCTTCTTCGAGAACGAGAGCTTCGTGACCGAGGTTCATCGAGACCTCGCGGGTATCGAACGCATCGTCGAGGCGCGCTGATCACGCTCGCCCCGATAACGACGAACAATCCGACAGCGCCCATCGCGACTTAGCACGGCTCGTCCGTTTTCGCTTCGCCCGACGCGACCCTTTCGATAGGGTGCCCAATGCTCGCCGCCCACCGACATCTCGGAGGCATCCGCGTTGGACAAGCTCGTCATTCGGGGGGGCAAACCCCTCCAGGGCAGCGTGTGCGCCGATGGATCGAAGAACGGCGCGCTCCCCATCCTGTTTGCGACGATCATGGCGGAAGAGCCGGTCACTCTCCGCAACGTGCCCCGTCTCGTGGACATCCGCACCGCGGTCCGCATCCTCGGCCAACTCGAGGTGGATGTCGTCGAGAACGGGACCGAGCTCACGTTCAACGCGCCGGAAGCCGGCTCCTCGACCGCGCCGTACGAGTTGGTCCGTCGCATGCGCGCGTCGATCTGCTCACTCGGTCCGCTGCTGGCGCGTCGGGGCCGGGCCCGGGTCTCGCGGCCCGGCGGCTGCGCCATCGGCGATCGCCCGATCGATCTCCATCTCAAGGGGCTCGCGGCGCTCGGCGCCGAGATCCGCACGCGGCAAGGCTACGTCGAGGCGACGGCGAAGAAGCTCCGCGGCGCGACCATCTTCCTGAGCGGGCCGTTCGGCTCCTCGGTACTCGGCACCGCCAACGTCATGATGGCCGCTTGCCGAGCCGAGGGAAGGACCACGATCGAAGGCGCCGCTTGTGAGCCGGAGATCGTCGGTCTCGCCGACTTCCTTCGGGTCCTCGGGGTGCCGGTCGAAGGGGCGGGCACACCGACGATTCGCATCGAGGGCGTCGACCGACTCGGCGGCGGGGCTTACACCATTCCGCCGGACCGGATCGAGGCGGGGACCTATGTGCTCGCCGGCGCGATCGCCGGCGGTGAGGTCTTGGTCGAGAACTGCTGCCCCGGTCACCTGCGATCACTGATCGACATCCTCCAACGGATGGGCGTCCGGCTCGAGGTCGGGGAGAACTCGATCCGCGTCTGGGGAACGTCGCGCGTGCAACCGATCGATGTCGCGACCCTGCCCTACCCGGGCTTCCCCACCGACCTGCAGGCGCAGCTGATGACCCTGCTCTGCCGCGCCAATGGCATCGGCTTGATCACCGAGAAGATCTACCCTGACCGCTTCATGCACATCGCCGAACTCAATCGACTCGGAGCGCGGATCCGCAAGGAGGGTCCGACCGCGATCATCAACGGAGGGCAGCCGCTGACCGGCGCCGACGTGATGGCGTCCGACCTCCGCGCTTCCGCATCGCTCGTCCTCGCCGGGCTCATCGCCGACGGGATCACCGAAGTGCATCGCGTCTACCATCTCGACCGCGGCTACGTCGACATGGAGCGCAAGCTCCGTTCGCTGGGCGCGGACATCCGGCGCGAGTACGACGAGACAGGGGTTTGACGGCGGCGGGGGCGTCGACCGCGCAGCGCTCCCCCTCGACACCCCTCCGTCCATCCCTTATCTTCCCCGGCTTCGCCATTCCGACCTGCTCCCGTCAGAGCGCCTGCGATCCACCTCATCCGGGACGAGATCGCCTCCATGTTCGAGAACCTCACCGGCCGCTTCAGCGAAATCGTGGCCGGCCTCCGCGGCAAGAAACTGACCGAGCGCAACATCCAGGAGACGGTCCGGGCGATCCAGGTCGCGCTCCTCGAGGCCGATGTCGCGCTGGAGGTGGTGCGGGCCTTCATCAAGCGAGTCCGCGAGAAGGCGGTCGGTCTCGACGTCGTCGAAGGCGTCGACGCCGGGCAGCAGTTCATCAAGATCGTCCACGACGAACTCGTCGAGCTGATGGGGCCGGTCGACCCGGAGATCCCCTTCCGGAACAAGGGCGTGACCGTCTTGCTGCTCGCCGGCCTGCAGGGAAGTGGCAAGACCACCACCTGCGGCAAGCTCGCCAACTACCTCCGCACCAAGAAGGACCGCCGACCGATGATGGTCGCGGCCGACCTCCAGCGACCGGCGGCCATCGAGCAGCTCAAGGTGCTCGGGAAGCAGCTGGACATCCCCGTCTTCCACGAGCCGGACCTCTCGCCCCCTCTCCTCTGCGAGAAGGCGGTGCAAGAGGCTCAGTCCAAGGGTTGTGACACGGTGTTGCTGGACACCGCGGGACGACTCCACATCGACGAGCAGTTGATGGGAGAGCTGAAGGAGGTCGCCCAGCGGACGAAGCCGGACCAGATCTTCCTGGTCTGCGATTCGATGACCGGTCAGGACGCGGTCCACTCCGCGCGCGAGTTCAACGCGGCGCTCGAGCTGACCGGCTTGATCCTGACGAAGCTCGACGGCGATGCGCGCGGTGGTGCGGCGCTCTCGGTCAAACATGTCACCGGGAAAACCATCAAGTTCATCGGAACCGGCGAGAAGCTCGACCGCCTCGAGCCGTTCCATCCCGATCGCATGGCGGGCCGGATCCTCGGGATGGGCGACATCGTCGGAATCGTCGAGCGCGCTCAGGAGAAGATGGATCAGAAGCTCCAGGAGGAGATGGAGCGGAAGATCCGGGAGGCGAGCTGGGATCTCGACGACTTCCTGCAGCAGATCCACCAGATGAAGAAGATGGGTCCGCTGCGCGATCTCCTGGGCATGCTCCCGGGCATCGGAGCCAAGGTCGATGAGCTCGGTCTCCAAGGCGACGAGATGAAGGTCGTCGAGAGCATCATTCAGTCGATGACCAAGGAAGAGCGTCGCCGCCCCGAGATCCTCAACACCAGCCGCCGACAGCGCATTGCGCGCGGTTGCGGTCGCACCGTCGACGACGTCAACGAGCTGCTCAAACAGTTCAAGATGATGAAGGGGATCATGGACGAGATGGCCGGGCACGGGACCGGCATGTTCGGGAAGATGAAGGCGCTCAATTCCATGCGGAAGAAGATCAAGAGCGGCCAGGGCATGGGTCAGGCGCTCGCCGGCGTTCCCGGCCTCGACTCGAGTGCGGGGTCGATGGCCGCGCTCGAGGGGAACGGCGGCATGCCGATGATCCCGAACATGACGGGCGAGCCGAAACGCCAAGCGTCGTCGAAGACCAAGAAGGACATCCAGAAGCAACGCAAGGCCGAGCGCCAGCGTCGACGGAAGCAACGGAAGCGACGATAGTCGGGCGGTCGGTGTACGGCCCAGGAGCTCGTGGCGAGAGGTTCGCGGAGCGGAGGAGTCGGCATGCGTCCATCCGGTCGATCCCGCCTCTGGCGATGGATGTCGATCGGCCTTCTCGTGCTCGGCTCGAGTTGCGCGTCGGAGATTGACCCTCCTGCGCCCGCCCCGTCGTTCTCCCGCTCGGCGATGGTGGTGGATCTGGGCTGCCTCGAGGAGACCGTCCTTCGTGGGTGGGCCTATCTCGAGGACAAGCGCACGGATGGCGTGGATGTCCGAGCGATCCTCCGGGAAGCGCGAGTTCGGTTGCCGGAGGTCGCGACGCGCGCCGAATTCCTCGCCGTGTGTCGACGGGTGGTCGCCGCGCTTCACGACGGCCACGCCGCGATCACGGATCCACACGGGGAACCGTCGCGGCGGACCCTCACACTCCCTGCCGACTTCCTGCTGGGTCCCGATCGTCGGATCCTCCTGGGACCCTGGCGTGGCGTCGATCCCCCTCCGGAGGGATTCGCCGCGGGCTCCGAAGTCCTCGAGATCGGGGGCGAGTCGGTGGCGCTCGTCGTCGCGGACGTCGAGGCGGAGATCAGCGCCTCGGTGCCGGGGAGTCGACTCGCACGGGCAGTCCGACAGCTCGCACGGGGGGAGTGGGGAGCGGAGTTGCGTCTCCGGATCCAACCCCCGGATGGGGGCGACGCGCGTCCTCTCGTGTTGCGACACCTACTGCCGCCGCGCGGGAACGTCGAGCCCCACGGCCAGTGGCTCGGACAAGGCGTCCGCATGCTCCGGGTCCCTTCCTTCGCGACCTACGGGCCTCCCACCGGAGTCGAGGTCCAGGAGCAATGGCGGTCGGCGATCGACGCAGCGCTCGGTGATCTCGCGAAGATCGAGCGACTGGTCATCGATGTTCGCGGCAATGTCGGCGGGTACGATTTCTACGCCGCCACCCTCCTCCATCGACTCGTGGAGGGTGAGGTGATGCTCTACGAGTCGCGAGTGCGGTTCTCGCCCGACCTCGCGCGACAGCGCGCGTTGCCGGCCGAGACCGGATGGTCACCCCTCGTGAAGTTCGTTCCATCGCGCCTCGGCGACGAGCCCGTGTTCGACGGACCACTCTACGTGCTCCAGGACGAAGACAGTGGAAGCGTGACCGACTGCTTCCTCGCTGCGCTCCAGGATCAGCGCGAGAACACCGTGTTGATCGGACGACCATCCGCGGGTGAGTTCGGGGAACCGACCCGGCTGGCGACACTTCCAGAGAGCGGTTTCGAACTGACTCTGACCGTCCGCCAGGGCTATCGGGCCTCGGGCGCGCTGTTCGAGGGGAAGGGTGTGACCCCTGACCTCGTGATCGAGCGGACGCCCGAGATCCTGGCCGACGGTCGGGACCCCGCGCTGGAGCAGCTGGCTCGGGAGCTGAAGCGCGCGGCGAGGTGAGACGATCGAACGGGGTGCGGTCACCGACGACCCCGCCCACTTCCCTCCCACGTAGCCATGTCGACCGGAGTCCACACGGACACGGGCTGGCACGACGGCGGAACCACGAAAACGACGGCAATGACGCGGAGCAGCCCGATGTTCGTGACCCACCCCACGTGCCACTCTCCTTCGGATCGTCGTCGCTCGTTGTCGTCACCGTCTCGACCGATCCTCGAATCGCGCAGACGGCTGTCGCCGACTCAGCGCGCGGTGCTCAACGAGCTTCGCCGCTGCGAGTCTCGGGCGACCCGGACCGGCGCCACTTCTCGCAGGATCGCGCCGGAGCAGAAGCCGGCGCCGAACGCGACGTCGATCTCGTAGCGCCGCCGGTCGCTCGTCTTCCACACCTCTCGAGCATCGACGTAGGCGAGGGGGATCGTCCCCGCGGAGGTGTTGCCGTACTCGATCACGCCGCGGGTGTAGACGCGATCCATCGAAGCGCCCAGTTTCTCGGCAACCCCCTCGATGATCCGCAGGTTCGCCTGGTGGGGGATGATCAGGTCGATGTCGTCGAGCGTGATCGGCTCGTCCGCGTTCGCGTTGTGGATCTCGAGCACCTTGCGGACGTCGCGGACCATCGTGGCGATCGCGACCGGGTACACCTTCTTGCCGTTCATCTTCACGTACGGACGCGGTCCGACCTCTTCGTGGGTGAACGACTTCACGCCATTGACGGCGATCTGGCTCGTGCAGACCTCCGGCGAGTAGAGGAGGTCGCCGAACTGGCCCTGCGCATGGATGGTGGTGGCGAGGATTCCGCCGGCGTCGACCTCTCCGACGACCACTGCGCCGGCGCCGTCGCCCATCAGGACGCAGGTGTTGCGATCGGTGTAGTCGAGCATGTGCGAGAGGGCATCGGCGCCGATGACCAACGAGTACGTGTCGCGACCGTGTCGGAGCCGATCGACGATCTGCCGCGTGTAGGCCTGATCGAGCGCGTAGAGGAACCCTGAGCAGCCCGCCTGGACGTCGCAGGCCGCGGCTTGCCGCGCACCGATCCTCGCCTGCACTTGTGTGGCGAGGCCGGGGAAGCGCATCCAGGTGTTGGTGCCGGCGCGAATGTCGCCGATCTGATCGGGCCGGATTCCCGCGTCCTCGATCGCTCGCTCGGCCGCGGTCACTGCCATGTCGAGGAACGACTCGTTCTCGGCGAGCACCCGGCGCGACCGGATCCCGGTCCGTCGCAGGATCCATTCGTCGCTCGTCTCGACGATCCGCTCGAGGTCGCGGTTCGTGAGCTCGGTCGGCGGAAGGTAGCCCCCGACCCCGAGGATGCCGATGCGGGGGAGCGCGTCGGTCGAGGGCGCAGCGTGGCGAGACGAAAGACCCGGCGTGTCGGCTCGACCCATGGTGTGACCTCCTTCGAGAGCAGCGTGGCCACTATCTCACCCCTCCATCGGCTCTTGCTCCACCTCGCTGCCGACATCCCCGTGTAACTTTTCCGTTACGCTTCCTCCGGCACGAAGCGATAGCCGGCGACCCGTTTCGAGTTCGCGAGTTCGCGCCCACGGCTGGGGGTCGAGTCTCACTCTCGAGCGACCGCGGTTGCCCGGCAGGTCTGACTTTGTGACATGATTGTGCGGAGAAAGGGCTGACTTTGTGCCGATCCGCCGCGGTCGGACCGACGGGATCGAGGCTCAAGCTGTACCAGCGTAGGATTTTATCGGCGCTCGAGGAGTGGTCGTCGGGCTCGCGACGAAAGCCGCTCCTGCTTCGAGGCGCCCGCCAGGTC
>JAGQRC010000218.1 GCA_020425835.1 Planctomycetota bacterium
GTCGTCACCCTGCATGACCTCGTAGGCCAGGTCGGCGCGACGCTCGGTGAGTGAGCTGATGGCCATGTTGGTCGACTCCTCGACCAACGACCCCATGCGGAGGATTCTCCGCTTGAGGGACTCCAAGTCCCGTTGCAGATGCTTCGACATTCCCCAACCTCGCGGCATTCGCCTCATGGACTCTGGACGGCACGCCCTGGACATCCCGTCCCCCAACTGAGTCGTGATCGTTGTGACTAACCGAATCGTCCCGAGACATAGTCCTCGGTCCTCTTGTGACGCGGTCGCGTGAAGACCTCCTCGGTCTCCCCGAACTCGACGAGCTCCCCCATGTCCATGAACACGGTGTAATCGGAGACCCGCGCCGCCTGCTGCATGTTGTGGGTGACGATGACGATCGTGTACGTGTCCTTGAGCTCGAAGAGCAGATCCTCGATACGAGAAGTGCTGACCGGATCGAGTGCGGAACACGGCTCATCCATCAGGATCACCTCGGGGTCCATGGCCAGGGCTCGCGCGATACAGAGCCGTTGCTGCTGACCTCCGGACAGCCCGAGCGCGAGATCATCGAGGCGATCGTGGACCTCTTCCCACAGCGCGGCTTGCCGCAGGGACTTCTCCACGAGCTCGCTGAGATCTCCCTTGACCCCGTTGATCGCGGGGCCCCACGACACATTCTTGAAGATCGACTTCGGGAACGGATTCGGCTTCTGGAACACCATTCCGATCCGGCGACGGACCTCCACCGGGTCGATCGAGCGACTGTAGATGTCGACACCCTTGTAGGTGACATCCCCATCGTGGGACGCTTGGAGGACGAAATCGTTCATCCGATTGAAGGTCCGCAACAGCGTGCTCTTCCCACAACCCGATGGGCCGATGATCGCGGTGATCTTCCGCTCCGGAATGACCAACGAGACATTGCGGACGGCGGGAGAGTCACCGTACCGAATCGTCAGGTTCCGGGCCTCGAGGATCGGGACGATGGGCTCCGGCTTCGACGGGGTTTCCTGGGCCTTCACTCCACGCTCCAACGCAATGTCCACCATCACTGGCCCTTCCGCGACCGCTGACGAATGTAGACGGCGGTGCCGTTCATCACCAAGAGCACGGCGAGGAGGACGATGATCCCCGCAGCCGCGAGCAGGTGGAACTCCTGTTGGGGCTTGGATGCCCAGTTGTAGATCTGGATCGGCAGCGCCGTGAAACTGTCCATCGGTCCCCTCGGAACGAAGGGCACGTAGGTCAGCGCCCCGATCATGACCAGCGGCGCAGTCTCACCGATCGCCCGGGACAACGCGAGAATGATCCCGGTGATGATCCCGGGGAGCGCGCTCGGGACGACGTGGTGACGCACGGTCTCCCACCGGGTCGCGCCGAGCGCGAACGCCGCCTGCCGGATCGACGGCGGCACCGCCCGAATCGCCTCTCGAGAGGCCATGATGATCACCGGCAGGATCAGGAGGGACATGGTCAGCGCGCCGGCGAGGACGCTCTCCCCGAGCGCCACTCCGCGGACGAAGAGCGCCAGCCCGAGAATCCCGTAGACGATCGACGGCACCCCGGCGAGATTCGACAGGTTGACTTCGATCAACGTGTTGAGGCGACCTGGCCTCGCGTACTCCTCGAGGTAGACCGCCGCGGCGACCCCGACCGGAACCGCGATGAATCCGGTGAGGGCGATCAGCCACAACGTCCCGAACAACGCCGTCTTGATCCCAGCTCGTTCCGGTTGGTAGGACGGAAGACTCGAGAGGAACTGCCAACTCAGCGAACCGATCCCTTCGCGGGTCACGTGAACGATCAATGTGACCAAGAGGATCAGACTGACGGCGGTCATTCCGGTGCAGAGGAGTCGGAAAGCGGTCGCCTTCCGGCGGCGTCGCGCGAGTGACGGATCGACGATCTCGCCGAGCTTCATTCGTACACCTCCCGGAACCGGCGCATGACCCGGTTGGCGATGAAGTTGGCGATCAGCGTGATCGTGAACAGGAGCGCCCCGACTGCGAACACGGTTCGATAGGCCACGCCGTTCGCCTCCAAGTCACCGAGACTCACCTGCACGATGTACCCGGTCATGGTCTGGATGCTCTCGAACGGGTTGACGGTCAGCTTCGGCGTGGAACCCGCGGCGAGGGAGACCGCCATGGTCTCCCCGACTGCTCGAGAGAGCGCGAGGACGAACGAGGCGCTGACCCCGGAGAGCGCCGCCGGGACCACGATCCGCGTCGCGACCTCGAAACGGGTCGCGCCGAGCGCGAAGGCGCCGTTGCGCAACGACGCGGGGACGGCGCGTAACGCGTCGTCGCACAGTGAGGCGACCATCGGCAAGATCATCACGCCGACGACGATCGAGGCGCTCGCCGCGTTGTAGGTCTCCACGCCGTCGAAGAGGCGGCGCAGGAGCGGGGTGACGAAGGTCAACGCGAAGTACCCGTACACGACCGTCGGCACGCCGGCCAGGATCTCGAGGACCGGCTTCGCCGCGTCGCGAACCCGACGGCTCGCATACTCGCTCAGGTAGATCGCCGTCGCGAGGCCGACGGGGATGGCGATCAGCGCCGACCCCGCGACCACCATGAACGTCCCACAGAGCAACGGGAGCACGCCGAACGAGGCGTCGCGGAAGACCGGCGTCCACTCGGTGCCGAAGAGGAACTCGAAGATCGAGACCTCTCGGAAGAAGAGGATCGCCTCACGGAGGAGAACGATGATGATGCCGGCCGTGGTGACGACGGACAACAGCGCACAGGCGAAGAGGAGGACCTTGATGACCTCTTCCCGCCAACGCTTCGACCGTTGAACCTCCAACGCCTTCGCGATCGCTGTCGTCACGCGACACTCCCTACCGAGGGGCGCCGAGAGACTTACTCCCCGACGCCCCGTGAACGCGCGTCCTTACTTCAGGAACTCCTCGAGCGGAACCCCCGCGGTCGACTTGCCGCTGAAGGTCGATCCGGTGACGCCGCCCTCGAAGCGCTTCATCGCGAGTTCGTAGACCCGACTCGGTAGCGCGACGTACCCGACCTTGGCCACGTACTCCGGCGCGTTCTTCAGGTAGAACGTGACGAAGTCCCGAACCTCGGAACGCTGAGCCGACTTCGAGTTCACGTAGATGAAGATCGGTCGGGACAGGGGCTGGTAGCTGTTGTCATTGATGCTGTCCCGCGTCGGGGCGACCGGCCCGGTCGCGGTCATGATCGGAACCACCTTCAGCTTGTCGTGGTTCTCCTCGTAGTAGGCGAACCCGAAGAAGCCGAGAGAGTCCTTGTCCCCCGCCACCCCGCGGACCAGGACGTTGTCATCCTCGCTCGCAGTGAAGTCCGGTCTACACGCCTGTGACTCGCCGTTGATCACCTCGGTGAAGTAGTCGAACGTCCCGGAGTCCGTCCCTGGACCGTAGAGCTTGATCGTTCGATCCGGCCATCCCTCGCGCACTTCGCTCCACTTGGTGATCTTGCTGTCGGGACCCCAGATCCGGTTCAGCTCCTCGACGGTCAGGTGATCGACGAAGTCGTTCTCGGGATGGACGACGACGGAGATTCCATCGAACGCGACCGGGAGCTCGATGAAGTCGATGCCGTGGTCCTTCGCCTTGTCCGCCTCGGACGACTTGATCGGGCGGGACGCGTCGTTGATGTCCTTCTCCCCGATGCAGAACTTCTTGAAGCCGCCGCCGGTGCCAGAAACCCCAACCGTGACTTGGACACCGGGATGTGCCGCTCCGAACTCTTCCGCCATCGCCTCGGTGATCGGGAAGACGGTGCTCGAGCCGTCGACGGCGACGGTGACTCGCTCCCCGGTGCAGCCAGAACCGCAGCAGGTGATGACGAGGAGCGCACCGGCCGCGACAGCGGTCATTGGACTCCGCATGGATTCTCCTTCTGTGAGGTCGATCCGAAAGGCTGGGGCATTGGCGTTTCTACTCGGATCGACCTTGGCATTCGAGGCACGATGGAGACCCCAGAGGCCTCTCAATGCACTCGAGGAAAGCGGCTCCACGATGCCGCCGAGCGGCGGCGCACGCCGAGAGCCGGGGGCGTCGCGGGCTGACCGAGGTCCCCAACCATCCGCGGCCTGCGCGCCCAGAGTCGCCAGAAGAGTACGTAGAAATGTGAAGATTGGATAAGCGGCGAGCAAGTCTCTTGGAGACAAGGACTTGGGCCAGCTCCCGGCTCGGCGTGAGCGTGCGACCGCGACGGTCACCCGAACGCGGTCGACCCCGGAGGCGAGAACGGATGCGCTCGGAGATTCGCCGAACCGATCCGTTCCCTTTCCTTCCGGCCGATGACGACGCCGGCGGGGCTACCCGTCCGTCGAGATCTCGTTCCGGCCGAGAGCCCGAGCGTTCGGCTCGAGTGTAGGGCCCCGGCGGACGGCTACGGTGTGCAGAGCTGGACACCCACCGCCAACGGAGCGATCTGGTCCTGGGCGAGCATCTCGAACTCCGCCTCGAGCGGATCGACGACCGTCGAGACGAAGAGCGGGGCGAGGAAACCGATCGCGCCGCAGGCGCTGAGATCCAGGTCGGTATTGACGATCATCAGGTCGATCACCGCATCGGTGATCTCCGTGACCCCCGGCGCGACGACCATACCGGTGGCGATGAGCGTCGCGTCGACATCGAGCACCAACGATCCATCGCAAGAGCCCGAGAAGAGCGCCGACGAGTAGGTGATCCCGATCGGGTCGACGGTGACGGTCAGGCTCGCGACACCCTCGAGCGTCCCGAGGTCGTAGGTGAACGAGTTCAGCTCGATCAGCGCCTCACAACCCGCGACACCGAGACACGCCGGAGCCGTCGTCTGGTTGCAGTACTCGATCGTGAACCCGCTCCCGCTGAACGTGCCGGTCGGCACGCAAACGGTGGTGGGAAACGAGCTGACGAAGAGGCTCTCGAAGGTCGCGACGTCCACGCAGATCGGTCCGCAGATCAGGCCATCGGCCGTGAGGTCGGTCCCGGGGGCGGGAAAGGGCTCGGCCGGCACCGGGCTACCCGGGACGAAGAGGAAACTGAGCAGGTAGACCGCGTCGGCCACGTCGTTCCCGCCGTCGTCATTGGTATCCGCGGCATCGGGACAGTTGGGCAGAGGACCGAGTCCGAACAGTCCGGATAGAATGAACACCGCATCCCCGATATCGACGAGGCTGTCCTCGTTGGCATCCCCGCGGATGAACAGGTCCGACCCCGCTCCGGCTCGCACCGGGGTCGTCACGGCGACCAAGAGCCCCAGCACCAGAAAGAGAGATGACAACGCTCGCATGGACATCGGGTCCCCTTCCCACGTCGTTCGACCCGAGACCCCGACGGGCCCCGGAGAGATGGCCGCTCGGCCGGCGAACCTCCGATTGTCCCCGATCCCGGCAAAGTCGCTACGGATCATTCGCGAACAACCGAGTCTCGGCCCGCTCGCCGATGCGCGCGGTGACTCGCACGAGTTCTCGATCATCCTCGCCGCTCCGCAGTTATGAGCCCGAGACCCCTTTGCGGACCGCGCGTCCTCCGCGATCCTCGAAGCGCCGCGATGCGTCCGCGCTCCGCTCTCCACTGGGACAGGCCCGAGACGCACCATGCGGGCGGGAAACAACCCGAGGAAAACGATCCGAACCACGGCTGAGCGAGCGCGGTGCGCCGACCCGGATGTCGTCGCTTCGACCCCATCGGCCATCCCGAAACTTCGAGAGTCGAGGTCCGCATGATTCGGACGGTACTGCTCGCGGCCTGCGCGGTTGCCCTCGTCGCCTTCGGCGGGGGCGGGGGCTCCGCCGGCACCACGGCAGCGGGCAGCGTCGCGCTCCTTCTCCGCGATGGCGCGGCGGACTACGAACACGTGTGGGTGACGCTGCACGAGGTCGAGCTGCGGAGCGCGGAGAGTGGACAGCGAGTCCTGCTGTTCTCATCACCTTCGGGTCTCACCGTCGACATCCTCGACCTGGACGATCAGGACTTCATCCTCGATGTCATCGACGATGTTCCGGCTGGATCGTACGACCGAGTGGAGATCGAGGTCTCGTCGGTCTCCACGGAGGGTGGCCCGTGCGACGGACTGGACATCGTCGTCCCGAGTGGGCGGCTCGTTCTGAAGCCCTCCACTCCGTTCACCGTGCGCGCGGACGAAATGGTGACCCTCCGGCTCGACATCGATGCGTCGAAGTCGATCCACCTCCACCCTGCGGGAAGCTCGGGACAGTGCCTGTTCCGACCGGTCATCTTCGTGGAGGCGTTCTCAGGCGTCCCCGAGGATCGCTGCCAACGTCATCTCGAAGGAGTCGTCGCGTCCGTCTCGTCGGATCCTCCGGGGTTCTGGCTGACCACCGACTCGGGGAGTCTCGAGGTTCGACTCGACCCTGAAACGACGGTCTTCGATGCCGAGGGACTGCCGACGTCCGACGCGTTCGTCGCGATCGGTCTCACGCTGACCGTGTCGGGAAGGCTGGAAGCCTCGGGACGATTCGAGGCCGACGTCGTGGTCCACGGCTCCACGCTCTCCGTCGACGGACGAATCGAGGCGCTCCTCGCCAGTGGATTCTCGATGAA
>JAGQRC010000219.1 GCA_020425835.1 Planctomycetota bacterium
ACGGGTACGACCGGGACAGCCTGCGCGAGACCATCGTCGAGGCGTGCCGTCCGCACCTCGTCCTTCGCGACGAGGCGGAGTACCGAGCGTGGGCGCCGGCGTTCGCGCCGACCGCACGGCGCCGAGTGCAGGACGACCTGACGGCCCCGCACATCCACTGGTACGGCCTGGACGAGTTGGTCGAGCGACTCGCATCCCACGGCTTCGCGGCAATGCGTCGCGATCCCGACTTCGGGGCATTCCTTCGCGGTCGTCGCGACGGCCTCGATCCTCGCGAGCGCGTCGACGAGGAGTTCCAGCCGCATCAGCTGCTCTGTCGCGTCGCCGACGATCGGACGCTCCCCCGCTCGGGTCTGACCGAGCCGGGACGTCCCCATGCCGCTGACGTCGCGCTGATCGGCGCGATGGCCGAAGCGGCGTTCGCCGGTGCCACGGATGCGTCGTCCCGCGAGCGGCTCGCGGTCGGGCTGTTGAACACCCACTTCACCGCCGTCGGTCTGCGTTGCGGTGGCAGCGGACGAAACCCCGTGGACACGGACCTCGAGCCCGTGCTCCGCGAGGACTTCATCTTCCTGACCCACGCCCTGATCGATGGCGACGCGTCGCGGCGATCGCCGGAGGTCGCAGCGATCGTGGAGCTCGCCCGGCGGTCGGCGTCGGACGCCCCGCGCGCCGACCTCGGGGATCCCGACCGCTTCCTCGACCGGTACCTTCGTGAGCAGGTCATCCGGATCTGAGCGATTCACCGGACCCGCTTCACGAAGGCGCCAGGACAGTAGGTCACGCGATCGGTGACCTGCCCTTCGTTGAACGGGAAGGTCGGCTCGACCAGCTCGAAGCGCTCGTCGGCCTCGACGAACTCTGCCGCGGCCGTCCTCGGGTTGTTCCACTCCCAGTCGTCGTTCGATCGCGGGGCGCCGACGAGCCCCTCCATGATCCCGTCGCACGCGACCAGGTAGGAGCCGACCGAGACGATGTCGGCATAGGCTTCGAGCTCGGCCCGGACGTGGTCGCGCGTGTGGTTGGAGTCGAGGATCACCATGGCGCGCTCGCCGGACGCGATCTGCCCCTTCACCTGCGAGACGATGTCGGGATCGGTGGAGCTTCCCTCGATCAACGTGATCCGATCGAAGAGCTCGTGCGCCTCGATCGCGGCGCGGTTGTGCGGTCGGATCTCGATGTCGACGCCGACGACTCGGCCCTTCCCCATGGCGCGGAACAGACTCGAGTAGAAGATCAGGCTGCCGCCGTGGGCGACGCCGGTCTCGACCAGGACATCCGGCTCCACGGAGAAGATGACCTCCTGCATCCGGATCATGTCCTCGGGAAGCTGGATGATCGGACGACCGAGGTAGCTGAACGAGTAGACGTACTTCGTGTCCCAGCCGCTCCGGAGCCAGTAGTCACTGATGACGCGGAAGGCTTCGGGCGAGCCGATCGGGTGGGAGGTCACCCCCCCCGTGTCGTCGTGGAGCTCGACTCGGTCGCCGTCGAGCACGACTCGACTTCGGGTGGAACTCAAGTGGGTGTGGGCAGGGGTCACGACAGCGCTCATGGTTCCGATGTCCTCTCTGGACAGTCTCCTCACTCTCTTCGGGCGATCCCGAGGTCGGCTTGAGACCGGAGGCGGAAGGATCCGATAATGTGAGCGAACGGACATGGGAGTTCGTGGACGAAACCCCGACCCTCGACGACTCTGGCCCGTGGCGCCCTCGAAGGAGTGATCCGTCCGTCTCGTGTCGCTGCGCCGTACCCGAGTCGCCGTTTCGTTCGCCGCTTCACTCCACCGGCTTTCGGTGTCCGTACACTCGCAGCCCCGACGGCAGGAGCCTCGTGACCCTTCCCCACGTCATCCGCGATCCGGTGCACGGCTACGTCCGACTCGGCGACGATGAGATCCGCGGCCTCGACACCCCGGAGGTCCAGCGCTTGCGCGGGATCTCCCAGCTGGGGCTCACCGATCGAGTGTTCCCCGGCGCCCGTCACACTCGGTTCGAGCACGCGCTGGGCACGCTCGAGGTCAGCTCGAGGATCTTCGAGGAGCTCCGAGGACGGCTCGGCGTCGCAGCGATCCTCGAGCTGCTCGGTCTTCCGGATGCCGTTCCCGAGTACGAGCATCTCCGCGCGGTCGCGCGGTGGGCCTCCCTGCTCCACGACATCGGTCACGCGCCGTTCTCCCACGTGACCGAGGAGCTCCTCCCGAGTGGCACCGACCACGAGACGCGCACGGTCGAGCTCTTCGAGTCCGGAGAGATCGGACGAGTCGTGCGTGAATGTGGCGTGGCCCTCGCCGAGGATGTCCGCGCGGTGCTCGTCGGGGGTCCGTCGCTGCCGCGGCCGTTGCGCTTCGTCCGCGAGGTGCTCGCGGGGCCGCTCGGGGCGGACCGCATGGACTACCTCCTGCGCGACTCGCACTCCACCGGCGTCAGCTATGGGGTCTTCGATCTCTCGCGCGTCCTCCACACCCTGGAGCCGGTGGAGTGCGACGAGGAGCCACGAGTGCGGCTCGGGATTCGTCGCGGCGGTGTGCTCGCGGCGGAGGGAATGCTCTGGGCGCGCTTCTCGATGTTCCAGCAGGTCTACCTGCATCGGACCCGACGCATCCTCGACCGGCACCTCAACGACTTCCTTCGCGCGACCCTTCCGGGTGGGACCTATCCGCGCGACCTCGACGAGTACCTGAAGTACGACGACGCTCGGATCTGGGAGCACCTGCGGCTCGCGCACGAAGATGGTCACGCGCCCGGACACCGGGACGCCCACCGCATCCTGCGTCGCGCCCACCACCGCAGCGTCGATCAGGAGCTCACGAGCGACGACCCCAACCTCCTGCGCGGTTGGCTCGATCAATGGCGAGAGCGCGTCGAGTCCGAGGATCCGGGCGCGGACCCGATCACCGATCTGGTGCTGCCCCACGCCGACGCCGACAGCGGCTCGACCCTACCGGTGATCGGTGCCGGCGGTGCGGTCGTGCCGCTCGAGAACACCAGCAGCCTGGTGGGACGCTTCCGGCTCCGTCCGCTCGGTCGACTCTATGTCGCGCCGGGTCATCCCGTCCGCCCCTGGCCCTGACCGGGTCAGCGTCCGAGTTCGTCGCGCGGGCCGGCGAGCAGGTCCGCCAGACGGGTGCGGCGTTGCTGGCCACTCGCGTTGCGGATCGCGATCTCCACCGCTCGACGGGATCCGATGATCACCACGAGCGCCTTGCCGCGGGTGATCGCGGTGTAGAGGAGATTGCGCTGGAGCATCACGAAGTGCTCGGTGTGGAACGGAATCACCACCGCCGGGAACTCGCTGCCCTGCGACTTGTGGATCGACGTCGCGTAGGCGAGCGAGAGGTCTTCCAGGTCGCGCGCGGCGTAGGCGACCTCTCGCCCCTCGAAGTTCGCGACGACCCGGTCTCCGTCATCCTCGGTTCTCACGATCCAACCGACGTCCCCGTTGGAAACGTTGAGATCGTAGTTGTTGCGGAGTTGGGTCACGCGGTCCCCGACGCGCAGCTGGCCACCCTCGCTCGAGCGACGACCGGGAACCCAGGGGCCCTCGGGATTCAAGCGTGCTTGGAGCAGAGCATTGAGGGCGCGCACCCCCAAGCGGCCGCGTCGCATCGGGGTCAACACCTGGACGTCGCGTCGCGGATCGAGCCCGAACCGGCGAGGGATGCGCTCGGCGACCATCTCGACGACCAGCTGCGCGATCGCGTCGGGATCGTCACGCTCGACGAGGAAGAAGTCCCCGCCCTCGTCGGCGGACCGGGTCAGCTCCGGGAACTCCCCGCGGTGGACGCGGTGCGCGTTGCGGACGATCGAGCTCTCCTCGGCCTGTCGGAAGATCTCCGTCAGGGTCACCGTCGGCACGGCGCGACTCGCGATGATGTCGCCGAGCACCTGGCCGGGACCGACGGAGGGGAGTTGGTCTCGATCGCCGACGAGGATCAATCGCGCATCGACCGGGAGCGCCTCGAGGACGGAGCGGAACAAGAGGGCGTCGATCATCGACGCTTCGTCGAGGATCAACACGTCGACGTCGAGAGGGAGCTGCGCGTTGCGCAGAAAGTCCCCGTCGCGCGGAGAGTACTCGAGCAATCGGTGGAGCGTCCGAGCCGGCCGACCCGTCGTCTCCTCGAGACGTCGCGCCGCACGACCGGTCGGTGCGGCGAGCTCGACCCGCGCCCGCCGACTCTCCAAGAGCGCGAGGATCGTCCGAACCACCGTGGTCTTCCCGGTGCCCGGACCGCCGGTGATGACGAGGACGTGCTCCTCGAGCGCTCGACGCACGGCGCGCCGCTGCTCCGCGGCCAACTGGATCCCACTGCGGCGCTCGATGCCGAGGACCTCCTGGTCGACGTCGTCGGCGGCGATCGCCCGACTCGCCACCATCTCCGAAAGTCGATGGGCCGCGGCCATCTCCGCGTCCCACGACTCGGGGAGCATCACGATCCGCCCTCCATCGTCCTCGTCGATGACCACTTCGTGTCGAGACTCGAGCGCGAGCGTGGCCTCCTCGACCGCGTCTTCGCGGACGCCGAGGAGCTCGGCGGACTCCTCGACGCACTTCGGGTGCGGCGTGAACAGATGGCCCTGCTCCCCTTGTCGCTCGAGGTAGTAGAGGACTCCGGCCATCAGCCGGCGCGGCGAATCGGGCTCGATCCCGAGGCTCCGCGCGATCTCGTCGGCCATCCGAAAGCCGATACCGCGGATCTCCAGCGCCAAGCGATACGGATCCTGTCGGACGATCTCCGCGGAGCGCGAGCCGTACTTGCGATAGATCCGAGCGGCGTACGCGGGAGACACGCCGTGCCCTTGCAGAAACACCATGACCTCGGAGACGCCACGGTGCTCGCGCCACGCCTCGAGGATCCGTTGACGCCTCTTCGGTCCGATACCCTCGACCTCGGACAATCGCTCCCCGTGTCGGTCGATCACCTCCAGCGTGTCCACCCCGAAGTGAGCGACCAGACGCTTCGCCATCACCTTGCCGAGTCCGGGTATCATTCCCGACCCGAGGTAACGCTCGACGCCGTCGAGCGTGTCCGGGGCGAGGGTCACGAAACTCTCCACCTCGAACTGACGGCCGAAGCGAGGATGCTCCTTCCAACGCCCGCGCAACCGCAGTCGCTCCCCCGGCTGTACCGCACTGAGATGGCCGACGACGGTGACCGACTCCGCGCCGGTCTCGACGCGCAAGACGCACCAACTCTCGGAGCGGTAGACGATGTCGCGGAGGACACCCTCGAGGACGACGGTTTCTTCGACGATGGCGTGCTCACTCGGAACAGTGGATGGAGACGGACCGGAGTCGGGAGCCGCGGCGATTCTCGCAGGGTGGAGCGGATGTGCAAGCGGAGGAGAAGGGTCGCCATCGTTCGAACGGTCGGCCGCACGGCACCGCGTAGAGCCGCGACATCCCGTCGAGGTCGAACGAGGCCCGAAGGGGAAGGAGGTCTGGAGTGTCGTCCGAGCTGACCCTCGATGTGATCCATCGCGATGACGACACCGTGGTCATCGACAAACCTCCCGGAGTGCTGGTCCATCGGTCGGATCGATCGCGAGATCGGGTCTTCGTCCTCCAGACGCTCGCCGCACAGATCGACCGAACCATCTACCCCGTGCATCGGCTCGACCGCGCGACCTCCGGGGTGCTCCTCTTCGCGCTCTCATCGGAGTCGGCGCGCGCATGGCAGGCCGCGCTCGGTGAGGCGCGCAAGGACTACCTGGCCCTCGCCCGAGGTTCGACCCCGTCCCACTTCGTCTGCGATCGCCCATTGACCGACCACGACGCGGTGGACCGACCGCGTCGCGAGGCCAAGACCGAGTTCGAGAAGCTCCTCGAGGTGCACCGGTCGACGTTGTTGCGCGCGACCCTTCACACCGGACGGCGCCATCAAATCCGACGCCACCTGCACCACGCGATGCACCAAGTCATCGGCGACACGACCTACGGGAAGGGCAACATCAACCGCGCACTCCGCGCCGAGTTCGCGCTCCCCCGGCTGTTCTTGCACGCCGAGCGGCTGCGCGTGGTCCACCCTTCCACCGGGGAGCCCCTCGACCTCCACGTCCCGCTCGCGGATGACCTCCGCGCCTTCCTGCTCCGACTCCCCGGAATCGACGCGAACGCGGTCGCGCGGCTTTGATCGATCGCGCTCGGCAACGGCCTTTGTCCGCACCCCGAGCGCCAGCGAGCGGGTTCGTCATGGGTGTCCTGTCGGCCCCAAGGCTCGCCACGACCGTCCGCTCGCTCGCGCTCGCGGTGCGGGTTTGACCGCGTTGCTATCGATGTAAATGATTGGAATTGCTACATTTGTGGCGATTCACCGCCCGAGGAGCCAGAAGCCGCCGAGGATGCTGAGGGCGATCACGCCCATCGCGATCAGCACGACGACGGAGTCGAGCATGCTCCAGCCGCCCGGATCGGCCGGGCGCGGCTTCTTCGCGATCGACGTCGCTGCGGCCGGTGCGGGCGTGGGCGTGCCGTCGTTCGAGGCGGCCTCGGGCGGAGGCGTCTCGTCGTCGGCG
>JAGQRC010000220.1 GCA_020425835.1 Planctomycetota bacterium
AACGGCTGGCGCCGTTGACACTTCCGTGGCCCGCATCGTTCAACGCGCCGTTTCGAGTTCGTCCCGCAATCGGGGGATAGACCCTCAACGGACTGCTAGGGACAAGCGGGGTAGCTGCTGCAGTCCGCCGCCGCGGGGCCGGTCGGATCCACGCCGCATCCCGGATAGGGTGGGTTCGGGCTCGGTCCTCCGGCAAAGAGATGATTCAGCACCCCGAGCGGGTCGTTGATCAGGACCTGATCGTCGTCGGACGCGTCGCACGATTCCAGGCATGGCGCGGGGCCCGATGCGAACAGGTAGTTCAGCATCGCCAGCGCATCGGCGATGCTCAGGAATCCGTCTCCATTGCAGTCGCCGCGCACGAACTCCGGCTCGCCGTCCCCGATGAGCGTCTGCCCGGGGTTCAACATCCCGCGCGAGTGCGGCGAGGGATCGATCCAGGTGAAGTCGCTGCTGATGGAGCCGGTGCCGACACGCTGCAACGAGTGCCCGATCGGGGTCAGCCCATCTTCCTGGGGGGCGATCGCGTCGGAGGTCAGACCGGCGGCAGCGCCGGAGAGCGCGGTCACGACGCCCTCGTAGCCGACGAAGTCTCGAACCACTCCTGTCGCATCGATCAAGGCGACGCCGTCCGGTGAGCCGTTCTGCAGCGGAACGACCGGCACCCAGATCGCGCCGAATCCCGCCACCTCGGCATCGATCGTGACCGACAGGACCTGGTCGACGTACGGCGCTCCGTCGGAGCCGTTGTAGGCGACGACGTGCCATCCGGTGAGATCGGTTCCGGCCGGACCCGCGATCTCGATCCCTTCGTCCTGATCGGCGCCGCCGTTGTCGTAGTGGATCTCGTTGATCCAGATCGTGCTCGGGTCCACGGGGTCCGGCGGAGAGCCGCCCCAGATCGCGTAGACCCACTCGGGGTGGTCGATGAACGGGTTCCGATTGTTCTGGATCACGTCGAAGATCAAGTCGTTGCGGTCGAGCTCCGTGGCATCCGGCGGATCCTGTCCGTGCCAATCGAGGAGCGTCGAGAGCAACGCCATGCAGTCGCAGCCGAAGGTGGTGGCCATGTCTTGCAGGACGAGGTCCGGTTCGCCCGGGCCACCGGCGTAGCGCACGTCCATGTAGAACAACGCTCGCGCGATGTCGCCCTTCTCCGTGTCGCGGGGCTCCCACGAGTCGTCGTCGTATCGGCAGAGCGGCGCTTCCGGATGGGTGTCGCACCCGGAGAAGCAGTCGTCGAAGTATCGGTTCGATCGAGCCGAGTTGACGTCGGCGTCGCACGGGACGATCGAGAACAGGTCGGAGTAGGCCGGCGAGCCGACGTCGGTGCCGAGGGACTGCGGCCAGAGGTGCTCCCGGTTGTAGTCGGGCCAGGTCGACTTGAGCACGGAGGCGCCGGAGTAGACCAGGATCACGCGATTGGATGCGGTGGGGTCCTCGTGGATCAGGTCGATCGCGTCGTGCGTGTCGAAGCTTCCGCCCGAGTAGGGAATCACCGTGTGGTCATCGATGATGTCGTGGAGGGCGTTGCGAAGTGCCGTGCCGGACAGGCCCGTGGCCGATGCGTAGTATCCCGCCGGAGGTTGCCCCCAGGCCGGGGCCACGAGCCCAACCCACAGCATGCCGCTGCAGAGGAGGACCCGGAGGCGGAACGGAGTCATCGCGCGTGAGCAGGTCAAGGCACACCTCATTCTCCCGAGTCATTCTCCCGAGTCGTTCTCCCCAGTCGGGCCGGATCCCGAGCAGCCCTGTGGCAAGCGCACTCCGAGCGGGGCACGGGGGTCCGCCGGTGCTCGACGGATTGTAGCGGCGGCCGCCTCTCTGGACCCGTCGTTTTGGCGCGGGGTTCGGGGGCCGCGTCCGGGAACTCCCGGACCGTACCTCCTCGCGCGGGGCTTTGCGGATTCACCCACTGACGGAACCCTACCGACGACGGAGACCGGGGGATCCGACAGCTCGGGAGAGTGACGTGGCGACTCTGGAAGCGATCGGCACCGACAGTGACTACGTCGAGGTCTCCGTCCGACGATTCGACCTCGGGGCGAGACTCGAGTTCCCGGTCTACCTGCGGATCGGCGATGCGCTGGTTCTCTATCGCTCGGTCGGAGACCCACTCGACGCGCGTCACGTCCGGCAGCTCGAGGAGTCGCGCCGGAGTAAGGTGTGGATTCCGCGTCGAGCGATGGACCTCTACATGGACCACCTCGTCCGCCGCGCCGACCGTGTCGCGAGCGATGTCCTCGCCACGCCCAGCGAGAAGATCCAGAGCTGCTACGACGTCGGCGTCTGCATGACCGAAGCGGCGTTGAGGGGCGCGAGATCGATCTCGACCTATCGCGCGGCGGAAGCGCTGGTGGACCGGATCGTCGACCTCTACCACTGGCACTCGTATCGTCTCCACGAGCTCTGCGACGTCCTCGCCACACGACCGGATCTCTACGAGCACTCGTTGCACACTTGTCTCTACGGTGTCCTGCTCGGCAAAGCGGCGGGTTACGATCGGCTCCACGAGCTCGGGCTCGGATTGTTGTTCCACGATGTCGGGAAGCTCGATCTCCCGTCGGGGATCCTCGACTCGACCCAACCGCTCTCCGCGAGTGATCGACAGATCGTCCAGCGGCATCCGACCCTCGGCGTCGAGCGACTACGCACCGCGGGATGGATCCACCCCGTCGTGCGGGACATCGTGCAGAACCACCACGAGCGGCTCGACGGGAACGGATACCCACGCCGCTGCCGCGGCAATCAACTCACGGTCGCCACGCGCATCGCGGCGATCGCCAACACGTTCGACGGCCGAACCACCGATCGACCGTATCGGCCGGCGCGCTCGGCGTTCGACGTCCTGCAGGAGATGATTGCCCGCGGCGGAGACGTCTACGACCGAGCGTTGCTCGAGGTCTTCATCGGCCTCCTCGTCACGTAGCACGGGCGTAGCCCCGCTCCGTGCGCTCGGTCAGTCGGTGCCCGGACCTCGCAGGACGTACGTCACGCCACCCGACCTCTGCCAAGCCAGCTCGTCGCGCCGATAGGCGCGCCGCCCGGAGTCGGCGTCCGTCGCGGCAGGGTCGTTCACGAGCACGTCGCCGCTCTCGTCGAAACCGGTGACCACGAGGAGATGTCCCTCGGTCTCTTCGTACGGGGCGCCGGACAGCTCGCCCGTCGACGCGCGAATGCTGACGATCGGCGGGACCCCGACCTCGATGAGATCGGCGAGATCGTCGAGGCTCGCGTAGGCGGACAGATAGCCCGGGACGCCGAACTCGAACGCCGCCTGGATCGCCCGCTGCCAATTGCCGTAGAGGTCGAAGTCCGGATCACGGGTGGCGCGCGCCACCGCCTCCGTCGTCACCTCCACGCCGTAGTACGCGAGCACCATCGACAGCGATGTCGGGCTGCAAATGCGCGGCGCGAGCTCAGGCGACTCGTCCCGTTGGCTCCGGTAGGGGACCGGAATTCGCACTGCGCGCGAACGGTGCGGCTCGGCACGACGGGCCCCGCTCCAGGACTCGGGCGCCGGCACGGTGTGGGGCCGCCCCGAGAGATCGCTGACCGTGACCGCGAGGTTGTCGAGACGGATCGGGCCGTTCGTCCTGACTCGGTACTGCACGCGATCGAAACGCCTCTCGCTGCGGAGCGCGTCGATCTCGACGCGGGTCCCCGGAGCGCGATCGAAGGACTTCGGTCGCCGAGCCGGCGGCATCGAACCGGAGTATCCGATCTCGAGGAACGGCGACCAACTCGCGGTCGCTCGCCGTCCGACGCGGACGTCGATCGCGACGCCGCCGTCCGGTGGGCAGGCGGCGTTCCACGAGACGAGAGCCCGATCGGCAGGGTGCGCGAGCTCGAAGATCGAGGACTCCTGTCCCGCGTCGGGCGCGTCGACGAGACCGAGGTCCTCGAGCGCGACGAGGCGATGCAGCGTTGGGTGGGGACCCGGAGGATGCGGGAGAACGTCGACGATCGCCGCGGCGAGTCGGGCGAGGTACTCGTCCCCGCGGGGATGCTCGACCGCGGCTGCGAGGAGGAGAACGTGCTCGAAGCCTCCCGGCAGCGGGATCGCGATCCGGGCGACGTCGAGATGTCGTTCGTCTCCGTCGCCGTTCTTCCGGATCAGCGTCACGTCTCGTCCGCGAAGTCCGCGTACGAAGCCGGAGTCCTCGAGCTCGAGATCGGGCGCCTCGAAGATGGCGCGCATCTCTCGCGAGACTCGGGGGCTGACGAGCGCGCCTTGCTCGAGCATGAGGAAGTACCGGAGGACCTGACGAACGGTCATCGCTGGCGAGCGTCCTCCGTCCGGATCGGGGAGAGAGGGCGCGTCGGTCCCGTCCGGTTGCCCCGACCAGAGACCGCCGATGCCATCCTCGTAGAGTCGATAGCGCGAGGATCGATAGATCTGAGCGAGTCGCTCCAGACCGATGCGTCGCGTGTAGTCCGCCGCGAGCTCGTTCGACGGGTGGTGGACCAACGACTCCAGCTCACTCCTCGTCCGTGGATCGAGTCGTTCGTCGGGGTGGTCTTCGAAGTAGCCGAGCAGGACCCCGATGAGTGGGACGCTCCCTCCGTCGACGAGCCGGTCCGGCTCGATTGCCGCGTATCGAATGCTCGCGGCCGGACGGCGGAGCGGCCGGGTCGGACGGTAGCGACCGAGGTCCAGAACTCCACACGCTCGACGGTCGGGATCGATCGAGAGGTCGGCGAGGAGCAGGCGATCGATGGCGTTCAGTTCGTCCTGCAGCTCCGAGTCGCGCGGCGCATCGACCGGGAGCCGGAAGTCCCAGAGCGTCGGCGAACCCGCCGTCGAGTTGGGATCGTTCGCGTCCTCAGCGCTCGGGCGCGGTCCACCGCACCCCGCCACGAGGAGGAGCCACACGGCGATCGAGATCGTTCTCACGGGATGCGCGTCCTTCCCAGCGCTTCGATGAGCGCGTCGATGTCGCTCGGCTCGTGGAGAGCGCTGACCGCGAGTCGGAGGTAGGCGGAGTCCGGACCGCCCGGGTATCGGATGCACGGCACGAGGAAGTCGGCATCGAGGAGCCGACGTTGGATCCGCGATGTCGCATCCGCGGAGGATTCGGCCCAGGCGAAGACGGGAAACGCGTCGCCGGGTGTCGGGATGCCGAGGGACTCGAGTCCGCGGCGCATCCGCTCGGAGTTGTCGTTCAAACGGCGTCGGAGTGAGCCCTCGGCGATCCTCGAGAGCGCGACGCGCGACGCGCGAGCGAGCGCCGGGGGAGGCGGGGTCGCGGTGACGTACGGTGAGGTCCTTCGAATCGCGCTCGCGAGGTCCGCAGTCCCCGCGACGAATCCGCCATGGGTTCCCGCCGCCTTGGAGAGGGTTCCACTCACGATCAACCGATCGTTCGGCTCGAGGCCGAATGTCTCGAGGACGCCGCGACCTCGGTCGCCGAGCACGCCGAACCCGTGGGCATCGTCGACCCAGACCCGGTGACCTCGGGCGAGCCAGTCGGCGATGGGGGCGCGCTTCCCAACGGACGGGTAGACGCCATCCGTGACGATCCAGTCGACCGTAGCGGGGGGTGCGGCGTGATGGTCGAACGACACGATTCGGCGACCCCGGAGCGCCAGGCGGAGCGAGGGATGCGCGTCCCGTTCGACGGCGATCGTCGTGTCGTCGGAGGACGGGAAGAGCGCTTCGGCGACCGCGAGGTTGGCGAGTGTGCCGTCGGAGAGGAGCACCGCGTCGGGAGCGCCGAGGAAGAGGGAGAGCTCTCGCTCGAGCTCGATGTGTTCCCGGCAGGTTCCGGTCGTCGATCGAGAGGCTCCCGCGCCGACGCCGTAATCGTCGAGCCCGGAACGGAGCGCGTCGATGACCTGGGGATCCTGGCTCAGCCCGAGGTAGTCGCAGCCGGCGAAGGCGACGATGACCCGTCCATCCGACACCACTCGAACTCCGCGCCGAGTCTCCGGGACGGGAGCGCCACCGCGCACTGGATCAGTCCCCGCGTTCGTAGTACTGCCGGATCATCGGAAAGAGGTACTCGTCGAACGCGCGATCCTCGTCGTACTCCGGAGCCCAGCCCCAGTCTCGCCGAGCCGGCGCATCGTCGATGTCCGCCGGCCAGGAGTCGACGATCGCGGCACGAGGGCGATCCGGGCCGAACGAGATGTCCGCATCCGGGAACGCCTCGATCACCCGCGAACGGATCTGGTTCGCGGTCAAGCTGAACGACGACACGTTGTAGACGCGCTGCTGGAGTCGCGATGCGTCGCAACTCGCGAGGTCGATGAGCGCCTTGACCCCGTCGGGCATCGCCATGAACGGCAGCGTCGCGTCACCGTCGACGAAGCAGACGTACGGCTCGCCCCGCGCCGCCGCGTGGATCATCTCCGGCGCATAGTCGCTCGTGCCTCCCGAGGGCACGGTGACGGCGCTGATCAGCCCGGGGAAGCGCAACGCGCGGAAGTCGACGCCGCTCGATCGATGGTCGCTGGCGAGCTGGCGGAAGTGGTGCGTGTAGTAGCGGCCGAGGTGCTCGCAGTAG
>JAGQRC010000221.1 GCA_020425835.1 Planctomycetota bacterium
TGGTCCGGGGCGATCGACGCATTCCGCTGACGGCTCGCGAGTTCGCGCTGCTGCAGTTCTTCATGGAGCAGCCGGATCGCGTCCTGTCGCGAACCTCGATCCTGGAGAAGGTCTGGGATGCCAACTACGACGGCTTGAGCAACGTCATCGACGTCTACGTGAAGACGCTCCGACAGAAACTCGAGGCCGAGGGAGAGCCGCGCATGATCGAGACGATTCGCGGGCGAGGCTACATCCTCCGGTCGCCGGACCGCGTCGAGACGCGGTGAACCGTTGCGACCGGTGAGAGAGCACTGCCCCAGCTCGGCGACTCCCACGACGTCCACCGACGAAGGCGCGCCTCTCGAGCGGCGAGCTTCCGGGTGGTGGCCGAGGTTCAGCGTCTCGACTCGGTTGACCGCGACGACGGCGGTCCTGACCGCCATCGTCTTCGTCGTCGCCGGTTGGGTGATCGACGCGGTCCTGACCACCGGAATCCACGACGACGGGGTCCACGCGGCCGAGCGCGAG
This sequence comes from Planctomycetota bacterium, assembly GCA_020425835.1. The sequence goes on from JAGQRC010000221.1 coordinate 511, forward strand.
GCGCGAGTGCTCGCTCTCGGCGCCGTGCACCAGTGGCGCGAGCTGCAGAGTCGCGCCGGAGAACGCGAGCTCCGGACGATCGCTCTCGAGTCTCCGAACTGGGCGTTGGTCCGAGGTGACGGTCGAGTGATCGTCGCCACCGGCCTGTTCGACGTGACCCCTTCGCTCGCGCGACCGTCGCAGGACCGTTTGCTCGAGCGTGGCTCCGGTGAGAAACCGGTCCGCCTCGCGTCCGTGCCGATGTTCGAGGCGGTGCCGGACTCCTTGCGATCGCTGCCCGACTCGGTCCGCGGACGAGTGGCGAGCGAGGTTCCCGCAGGAACCTATCTGAGCTCTCGACGCGAGATGCGCAGAGGTCAGCTCCGGTTCGAGGTCTCGATCGTCGAGGACGATCACCTGATCGAGCTCGAGCTGGACGCCGAGGGAACACTCATCGAGCGCGAGCGGAAGGAGCTGGTCTCCGATCTGAGCGTGATGCCCGATCTGTTGTCCTCGATTCGAGATCGCGAGCGGATGCTCGAGCTCGAGCCGGCCGTCTCCCGGTCGATCGTCGGCTGGCGCGCGGTGCAGGGACAGTTGGTCGCGGTGGTCGAGGACGAGACGCCGGAAGGGCCGACGCGGCGATATGCCGTCAATCGCCTCGGCGAGTTCTTCGAGCTCGACGGGGCGGGAACGATCATCGCCCCCGACGACGCCTCCCGTCTCTGGGTGATCACCGCGCTCGATGCGGTCGGCGAGGTCGTCGCGACGAGCCGAGCCCGCGTCGCGGTCTGGCTCGGCTCCTCCGTCGCGTGGGGGCTCGTCGTCCTGGTCGGATGGTTCGTCACGCGGCGAGCGATGTCGCCGGTGCGTCGCATCGTGCGCGAGCTGGATGAGGTCGAGGTCTCGAAGCTCGACGCTCGATTGCCCGTGGAGTCCCCGGGGGACGAGTTCGGTCGCATCAGTGTGACGATCAACCGCATGCTCGACCGGATCGAGGAAGGGTACCGTCGAGAGCGGCGCTTCACCGGAGACGCGTCGCACGAGCTCCGGGGTCCGATCGCGAAGATCCTGGCTGACCTCGACGTGACCCTGAGCCGAGTCCGGACCACGCAGGAGTACGTCGAAACACTCGAGCGTTGCCGCGTCTACGGACAGGGGATCCGGAACCTCGTCGACTCACTCCTGTGGCTCGCCCGACTCGACGCGGGTCGTTTCTCGGTGACCCGACGGTCGTTCGACCTGACGGAGCTGACCACCGATCTCATCGGCTCGCTCCCCGAGGACGAGACACGACGTGTCGAGCTCGATCTCACCGAGGCACCGGCAGTGGTCATGGCCCGCGGTGAGCCCGATCTCGTCCGGGTCCTCTTTCAGAATCTCCTGCAGAACGCCCTTCGCCACAGTCCGGAGACGGAGCCGGTCGCGGTGCGCCTCCAAGCGCAGAACGGTCACGCTCGGGTCGTCATCGACGATCTCGGCCCCGGCATCCCGGAGGGACAGATCCGAAGCGTCTTCGCCCGTTTCTTCCGGCTCGACAAGGCGCGTTCACGTCGAACGGGAGGCGTCGGCCTGGGGCTCGCGATCGTCGACGAGATCGCTCGCGTCCATGGCACCGAAGTGAGGCTGACGAACCGGGCGCCGCGCGGTCTCCAGGCGAGCTTCGATCTTCCGCGCCACGCCTGATCATCCCACCACACTCGAGCAGCGCGCGAGCCGAGCGTCAACATGAGCGCCCGTTCATCGGAGGCTCATGGGGAGGACCGAGCGGTCGCGGAAGCTCGTCGTGCTCGGACACTCCGGTTCTTCGACGGTCGTCGAACCGCCCCGCGATCGCGTGGCCCATCGCGGGAGATGCCGAGCGACGCACGACGAAGGGTTTGGTGAGCGATGCGAGTCGTTCTCGGAATGCTGCTGGTTCTCGGAATCACTGCCGGAGACGTGAGAGGTGGAGACGACGTCGAGTACACCGTCTTCCCGGTGCCGAGCGGGACCTTCTCGACGACGGGACGAAACCCGTACTGGGTTCTCGAGCCGGGGTACCACTTGGTGTACGCCGGCGAGAGCGACGGCGTTCAGGAAGGCCTCGAGGTGACGGTGCTCGATGAGACGAGGGTCGTCGACGGGGTCGAGACGCGCGTCGTCCTCGAGCGCCACTTCGAGGACGGGGAGATCGTGGAGATCTCGAGGAACTGGCTGGCGATCGATCGAGCCACCGGCTCGATCTACTACTTCGGCGAGGAGGTCGACATCTACGAGGACGGCGTCGTCGTCTCGAACGATGGCGCGTGGGAAGCCGGCGTGGACGGCGCGATGGCGGGCGTCCTGATGCCCGGGCGTCCGCTGGTCGGGGATCGCTACTACCAAGAGGTCGCGGTGGGCGTCGCCCAAGATCGTGCCCAGCATCTCAGTCTGAACGAATCCAGGGTCACACCGGCCGGGTGCTTCCACGACCTGCTGACCGTGCGGGAGACGACCCCCCTCCATCCCGACGACGAAAGCTTCAAGCGCTACGCGCCGGGGGTCGGGCTCGTCCAGGATGACGTGCTCGAGCTCGTGGAGGTCGGCTTCATCGGCATCGACGAGAGCGCGCTCGATCAACCGGTGGAGTTCACCCACCGGTTCCCCGGGACCGATCCCGTGACGTTCTCGAGCCGGGGCTCGACGCCCTACTGGATCCTCGAGCCCGGGTTCCGGCTCATTCTGGAAGGCGAAGAAGACGGCGCCGAGGAGCGGGTGATCATCACCGTCCTCGATCAGACGGAGTGCCTCCTCGGTATCGAGACGCGTGTCGTGCTCGAGCACCACTTCAGCGACGACGAGCTCGTCGAGGTGTCGCGGAACTGGTTCGCGATCCACGACCCTTCGGGCGCGCTGTTCTACTTCGGCGAGGACGTGGACATCATCGAGGACGGCGTCGTGGTGAGCCACGACGGCGCGTGGCGCGCGGGTGAGGACGGTGCACGACCGGGCATCACGATGCCGGGGCTGCCGATCGTCGGGTCGCGCTACTACCAGGAGGTCGCATCGGGTGCGGCGCTCGACCGCGCGGAGCACATCACGCTCGCGGGGAGCGTCGACACGCCGGCCGGCTCGTTCTCCGACGTGCTGGTCGTCGAGGAGACCTCGGGCCTGAACCCCGACGAACTCGGCATCAAGAAGTATGCGCAGGGCATCGGACTCGTCGTCGATGGTCCCGCGGAGCTGATCTTCTACGGGTACGTCGATCTCGGTGCGGGCCCGATCTACTTCCAGGACTTCGAGAGCTATTTGGAGGGTGCGAATCCGCTCGGTTGGGTCGACACCGCCGCGCAGAGCAGCCTCGAGGTCACGGACCTGTTCAACGTGCAGTTCGTCGGGGGCACCCGCGCGTTCCACACCGCATCGACCGAGACCAACATCCACTCGCACTACAACGGGCTCCTTCCGAGCGGGAGTGGCTACGAGTACTCGGGACGACTGTGGATCTCGAGCGGCCAGGGCGGCGTCGGCGTCACCTTCTTCAGTGACTACCCTCACTCCCACCGCTACTACCGACTGCGTCGCTATCACCTGAACTCGTTCCACATCACCGCCGATGGCAGCGAGATCACCGGCGGCGACGTCGACACCTCGGTGGTCCCCTCCGCTCACGCGTGGTACCGCTTCCGAGTTCGCGTCGAGGATGTCGGAACTCGCACCGAGATCCGAGCGCGCGTCTGGCTCGACGGCACCCCGGAACCGGAGGGATGGTCGGCCGACTGCTTCGATGATTCCCCGACTCGGATGACCGGAGGCACGATCGGCGTCTGGAGCTACTTCCACGGATCGAAAGCGTGGGACGAGCTCGAGGTCCGACCGTTGGCCGACTGACGGAGGACTTCGCCGAACGAAGGCGGACGGGGTCGATCGTCGTCGCGGCGAGTTCGACCTCGGCCCTCCGGTCCGAGCACAGCCGTGAGGTTCGAGCCCGTGCCCTCGTCACTCCGCCCCGACGACATGGCGCGCCGCCGGTCGCCTACCATCCCCCCGGTCGATCGGGTACAAGCCCGTCATGAACCCTTCCATCATCTGTGCTGATCTTTCGTGGAGTCGTCGTGCTCGGCTCGAAGGAACCGAGGCGTACGGGACGGCGGTCGATGCGCTCGTCGAGTTCCTCGCGAGTCTCGACGGCCCCGTCGCGATCCACCTCGACGGCGTCGGGATCGAACGGCTCGCCGCGGAGTCACCGACGACGCTCTCGCATCTGCGGCAGGTCGACCGACGGCTCGAGCGGTTGGGGTGCGGCTACACCCGCTCGCTCGCTCACTTGCACGGCGCGGAGTCGTTCGTGCGGCAACTGCAGCTCGGAGCCGTCGTCCTCGAGCGCCACTTCGAGACGCGTCCGTCCGCCTGGTCGATCGGATCGCGATTCCCGCAGCTCCCGCAACTGCTCCGGGGCATCGGGGTGTCGCTCGGATTCGTGATGGGTTCGAGCGGAAGTCGCCGACGAGTCGCATCGACCGCCCCGGATGGCACTCGCGCCTCCTCGGTCATGCCGTCGTCCACCGCGGGGACGGTCGAGTGCCGAGTGATCGCTCCGTCGGATGGCTCGAGCGCGCTGGGACCGTTGCGAGGCCGAGCGACCGTGTCGATCGCGGAGATCGCCGAAACGGGCGAGGACGACTTCGAGTCGCTCGACGCGGAAGTGGCGCTCGGACTGCGCGCCGACCGACACGCGCGCTGGAGTCGGCGCTGTGAATCGGCGGTGCTCTACGCGGAGGGGCTCGCCGTCCTGCGCGACCTGTTGCAGAACGCGCCGTTCCCTCGTTGGGAGATCGACGAGGCGTGGCGCGAGCTGCTCTCGGGCCAATCCGTCGAGTGCCAGCGCGAGGACGACGACGTGCCCGGCGCCATCGCCCAGCTCTCCTTCGCTCGCTCGCTCGGACTCTCCGGGGGGATCGTGCATCGGACGATCCGGGAGCTCGCGCGGGAGGTCGAGCGCGACGGTATCGTGACCAACCCGTTCGGATGGCCGATCGAGACCTCCGGGTTCGACGAGGACACCGGACAGACGCTGGTGCTCGGACCCATCCCTCCGTTCGGATACATCTCGGCCCGAGATGCGGTGCCAGTTCGCGTCCTTCCCGAGATCGAGTTCTTCGAGGACGCCGACGAGATCACGATCGCTCGCGGCGATCTCCAGGTGATCGTCGACACCGAGCGGGGAATGATCCGACAGATCCTCACCCGGAGCCATCCGCGCGGCGCACTCGACACTCGACATCCGCTCCTCGACTTCCAGGTCTCGATCGACGGCCGATCGTCTCGACTCGAGCGCGCGGAGATCGAGGTGCACGAGGACGACGGTTACGTGTCGATCCGCCGGTTCGGGACGAAGACCGGGTTCATCATCGTGACGATCGGGTTGGCGCCGACCGAGGATGCCGTCGACCTGTCGATCGACCTCACCGGACTGAAGCGCCCGGATCCCGGCGCGAACGGGGCGCTCCGGCTGGCGATCGAGCCGCTGGAGCTCGGCACGGCCCTTCTCGCCGACGGCCCCTTTGCGATCACGACGGTCCACGAGAAAGGCTCGGGCGACGAGCCGATACCGTTCACCGCGTTCTCGCTCGTCGACTTCGCGGGCGGCGACCGCGGCCTCATCGTCCTCCACGATGGGAGCCAGCAGTGCCATCGGACGGCGACCGGCATCGAGGTGACGCTCCTCTCGACGACCTCCGAAGATGGCGACAACGGCGTCGACCCTTCCCTGCCCCCGCGATTCCGCCTGCTCCCGCACTCGGGTCTTCGCAACCACGAGCGACATCGGCGGGCCCGGGAGTTCGAGGATCCGAGCGATGCGGCGCTCCCCTTCGTCGAGGAGGGTCTCCCCGACCGAACGGCGACGACTCCACACTTCCCCGCGGGACAGCGGCCGGCCGAGCCGAGCTTGCCCGAGATCTTCGGTCCGATCCACCTGAGCGGTGATCCATCGATCGTGCTGTCGGCACTCACGGAAGGGCCCACGTCGGGCTCGCGAGT
>JAGQRC010000222.1 GCA_020425835.1 Planctomycetota bacterium
CGTCGAGCCCTTCGTCCTCGTCGCCCGCACGATCGACGTCGACAAGAAGACGCTCAAGACCAACCCGCCGATCCTGGAGGTCGAGGGGTACATCGAGTCGCGCCGGGTGACGAGCGACGGCACGCTCTACGTCGTGGTCGACGGCCTGGTGTTCAATATTACGGAGACCACCGAGATTCCCGACGACATCTTCCAGAAGGCGTTGCGGATCGAGGACGACGAGGAGGACCGCCCGGATCGACAGTTCGTCCTCTTCGACCGTTTGATCATCGGCGGTGAGGTCCAGGCCGACTTCGAGTACAAGGACGACTACGACCTCGACAAGCACGCCAACGAGGACACGTTCATCGTCGATACCAGCGCGACGATCGAGGGACTTTTCCGGATCGCGGGGCGCAGCCACCTCTTCGCTCGCGCGCGAACCGCCAAGCCCTACGTGATCTTCGACGAGGACCGCGACCTCCACCTCGTGGAACGTACCGCCCTCGACGAGCTCTATGCCTACTGGGATCAAGTGTTCGGCCTCCCGCTCGCCCTGCAGGTGGGACGCCAGGACTTCGACGAAGAGCGGGAGTGGATCTACGACGAGAACCTGGATGCGGCGCGGCTCTTCCTCGATCTCGGGCGCCTCGAGGTCGAGTACTCGTGGAGCACATACCTGGCGGACACACCGCGCGCCAAGGGCAACCTCTTCAACCAGATCCTGATGGCGCGGTGGCGGTACTCGGGCCGCTCGTACTTCGCGGCGTACGTGGTCGATGTCCAGGACCACTCGCGGTTCAAGGTGTCGCCATTCTTCGTCGGCTTCCGTGTCTACGGTCGCTCGAAGGAGATGCGGTACTGGATCGACTACGCCTACCTCGACGGAGTCTCGGGCACGACGAAGCTCGAGGGACACGGTCTCGACCTCGGGTTCGCCTACCAGTGGCGAAAGCTCCCCCTGCAGCCGTACGCCTTCGTCGGCTACGCGATGGGGACCGGAGACGGCAAGGCGAGCGGCCGGACCGACCGCGCGTTCCGCCAGACCGGTTATCACGACAACAACGACAAGACCTTCGGCGTCGCTTCCTACCGCTACTACGGCGAGCTGCTCCGACCCGAGCTCTCCAACCTCGAGATCGGCACGGTGGGCGTCGGAGTCCGCCCACACGACTCGACTTCCGTCGACGTGATCTTCCACTGGTACAATCAGCGACACCGATCCAGCACCCTCCGGGACTCGAGCCTCCGGGCGTCGCCCTCCGGGCTCGACACCGACATCGGCAACGAGATCGACGTGGTCGTCGGCGTCGATGACCTCTGGGGGCGCGTCGATATCGAACTCGACTTCGGCTACTTCACTCCGGGAGACGCGTTCCTGACGGACGACCACCCCGCACTGTGGACGGCAGTGCAACTCGAATGGACTTTCTGATGCGCCTCGGTCGAAATCGTTGGTGGGTCGTTGCGCTCGCCGGCTTCCTGATGGCGGTGACCGCGTGCAACCGGTTCGACCCCGCTCGACCGGTGGTGTTCGTCCCCCCGCCGACGACGATCGGGGGGGGCGGCGTCGGCGTCTCCTCCCAGATCGAGATCGAGTACCCGCTCTTCAAGGGACTCACCGAAGTGGTCGCGGGGAGCACCGTGGTCCATCTCCGCTGGCCGGATGCGAGCGACAACAACGACGCACCCGCCGACCTCCGGTACCGCGTGTATGCGTCGCTGACCCTGGGCGACCAGGACTTCACGACCCCGACGCTCGAGACCGCGGGCGGCGTGACCACCGCGACGATCACCGGGCTCACCGACGGAGCGCCGATCTACGTCGTGGTGCGGGCCGTCGACCTCGATGACAACGAGGATCCCAACACGGTGGAGTGGCTCGCGCTCCCCAATCCCGTCCGCTATCTCGGCGGCCCGGGCGCGAGTGCGAGCGGGGATGGCCTCTCGCCATCCTCGGCGTTCGCGTCGATGCCACAGGCGTTCATCGCGCTGTTCGGACAGGACGTCAACCTCTACGTCGCCGCGGGAGGGTACCCGAGCAACGTCTCACTCTCCGACGGTCAATCCCTCTACGGTGGCTTCTCGGGGAACTTCTCGTTCGCGGACCGTGATCCGAGCGTCCACGTCACCGAGTTCTCCTTCACGAGCCCGATCCCCCACGACCTCGTCTCGCTCGAGTCGGGAACGCTGCCGATCGTGTTCGATGGTTGTGTCGTCTCCGGAAACCTCGAGAGCGAGACGGGCGTCAAGATCGACGAGGTCCCCTTCTCCGTGGCCAACTGCGAGATCCGCGACACGACGATCCACGGCGTCGAGATCCTCTCCGACGTCGTGTTCGGCGACTCCCTGATGGGCACGATTCGAGGCTGTTCGATCGTGCGCTGCCTGGGTGAGGGCATCGTGATCAACGCTCTCGGAGATCTGGTGATCGACGACAACCAGATCGTCGACAACGGAAACGAGGGCGTGGAGAGCCAGTGGCTCTACGGGATCTCGGACGAGACCACACGCATCGTGATCACGCGCAACGTCATCTCCCGGAATGGGGACGAGGGTGTCGACCTCGACTTCGCGGAGGTCACCGAAATCGCGCCGACGCTCCCGAGCCAGGGTGCCCGGATCCGTGCCGTGCTCCGGTCCAACGAGATCCGGGACAACGTCCTGTCGGGAATCCAGATCGACCTCGACTTCGAGAACAGCGACGGCGTCGACTTCGAGGCGCGCCTCGAGGACAACCAGGTGAGCGGGAACCACGGCGGCGGTCTCCTGCTCGACGGCGATGCCCGCGGCGCGTTCCGGCTCGCGCGCAACGTCATCTCTTGCAACCGGGGCGCGGGAATCACGATCAGCGGAACTCCCGACGGCCCGTGGTGCCGACTCCTCCACTGCCGGATCCTCGGCAACCAGGGCGCAGGCATCGACGTCACCGATCACGTCGGCATCGAGGCTCGCTACAGCCTCTTCGCGCGGAATCTCGGAGGCGCCCTCCGGGGGACGCGCGCGTGGATCGATGTGCGCAACAGCGTGCTCCTCGGCAACGCCGTCGCCTCCGACACCGATGCGATCCGCTACTCGTCGATCTTCGCGGAGCCGGTTCCGTCCGGCGCCGACGTCGGGATGGTCTTCGCCGATCCGCTGCTCGAGAACACGCCGCTCCTCGCGGAGCCGATCGTGAGCGCCGCCAGCGCTTCGGAAGCGATCATCGTCCAAGTGGCCGCCTTCGCGAGCGGCGACACCATCGAGATCGACGACGACGGGATCGCGAGAACGGTGACCGCGGTCCTCGGCGATCGGATCGAGTTCGCCCCCGCGTTCGGCCGCCCGACCGAGCCGGGGGACATCGTTCTCCGATTCGCTGGGAACGACGTCGTCGAGCGGGAAGGACTCAGTGCGTCGAGTCCGGCGATCGACGCCGGGGATCCACTCGAGACCGATCGGGACGGTACGGTCGCGGATCTCGGGCCGATCGGGGGCGACACGCCGGGCAACGTCGGAATCGAGACCGGGCTCGCCGTCGAGACCCCCCCGACCGACATGGTCGGTGCCGCACCGTTGCCGAGCCTCCTCCTGACCAGCCCGAACTGGGCACTGCGAATGCGTCGGAACGTCACCGTGGAGATCGCCAACAACGTGTCGCTGACCCTTGCAGGCGCCCCGACCCCACTCGTCCCGGTCGCCGACCCGAACCCCGAGGTCTTCGCGTTCACCACGCCGACCGCGGGACTCCCGGACGAGGTCTACCTCGTGGAGCTCGAGCCGGTGACACTCGTCGATCTCGACGCTCCCGAACGCCAGCCCGACCATGTCGAGCTCCGCTACCGGGTCGCCGCCCTCGACACCGATGCCGATCCCGTCGGATCCGATGCGAACGGCACCGCGGCCACGGCGCAAGTCGTCGCACTTCCGGTGTCGATCTCCGGCACGGTGCAGAGCGCGACGGATCGCGACTACTACCGGGTCACGCTGAGCGGGGGCGATCGACTGCGTACGGAGCTGATCTCCGGACGTCGAGAGCTTCCGCTGATCGGACGACTGTCGATCACCACCAGCGACGGTCTCTCGGTGCTGGCCACGGCCTCGGCCGCCCCACCGACGACACTCGATCCACTCCTCGACCTGTTCATCGCTCCGAACGACGGGGACTACCTGGTGCGCGTCGAGAGCGCCATCGGCGTTGGGTCGACGGCGGATGCGTACGAGCTGCAGCTGTCGGTCGAGTGAGATCGGCGGTGGACGGAGCACCCGTTTCCGGTGTACCCGGAATGGACCCGGGTCACCCCGACCCCAACAGCGAATCCAGGCGCAGCACCGATCTCTCGTAGACCCGTCGGCGACACGCGTGCTTCGGCTCACTTCAGCGGAACGAAGATCTCCGTGCGCAGCTTCTCGGGTGGAGTGTCCATCGGGCTGTTCAGATAGATCTCGAACGATGGTCGATCGTCGACCTCTCGCTCGGACTGCTCCGCCCACTCGCAGTAGAGATAGTCGTAAGCCGTCTCGAGATCCTCGTAGGGACCCTCGAAGATCGTCGTGGCGTAGTCACCGCCCGCAATCTCCGCGATCTCGACGCCGGCCGCCGGATCCGCGGTGACTTCGGGACCGACCTCGACGCAGGCGTCCGACCGGAGCCGTTCCGCGGGCACATCCCGAGGGTTGTCGTGGAAGACGCCGAGACATCGCGTCTCCGGGCCGAACAACCCGCGCGCGCCGGCCCACCCGAACATCTTTTGGAACACGGGCCCGGCCTCCGGATACGGCCCGATGTGGCGCATTCCGGCGACCCGAATCGGCTCGACCCTCTGGATCGTGACGTTCAGCACGGGGACCTTCTTCCTGTTGTTCTCCGACGCCGTCGACGCACCATGGAAATGGGGCCGCCACCGAGGCGGCGCATTGGTGGATCCGTCGAGTTTCGGCGGGCGTGCTGGCCGACGGGAACTCGGGCTCTCGGCCGAATTGGGGACGGGCTCCATCGAGGGGTTGGACGGGCCCGACTCTGTCCGTCGCTCCAGCCGAGCGCAAGCCCCGCCAGTCGATTCCATCCTCGGACGGAGGTGGACCCGGACGCGCCCCACGGTACTCTGACGGTTCCTTCCGTTCATCCGTCTAGGAGGATCCATGAATCGCTGGCGCAGTCTGGTTGCAGCCCTGGTCGTGATGTCGAGCGCGACGATCGCCTCGGCCCAGTACGCCCCGACCCTGACGACGTCGATCACCGGGACGGCACCCGGAATGGACGTGGGGCTCTCTTTCGAGCGCGTCGATGTTGCGGGCGCCCCCATCACCACGTCGCACACCCAGCTGTTCGGAGACGGTGCCTGGGACTTCTCCGGCGTGGCTCCGGGCGCCGCGATCGGCTTCGCCTCGGTCAGTTCGTTCGTCGAGGATGATCTCATCGCCACGCTCGTCGTCGACACGGTGGCGGCCGGATTGGCGACCGTGAACCTGATCGCCGACGATCTCTCGATCGAGTTGCTCCAGTCGATCACCCTGTCAGGAGGTTCGGACCCGACCGGCACGATCGTCGGCACGCTGACCCTCACCGATGGCGTGGCCGGGCCAGAGATGCAGCTCGATGCCCCTCAGCTCTTCCCGGCCGGCACGGCCCCGTTCTTCGCGTTCTCCTGGCTCTTCTACCTCGAGATCTCGACGCCGATCCTCACGCTTCCCGCCGCTCCGACGACGCTGACCATCGCATCGACCCTGATCTCGGATCAGGGCGACACCGCGCTGGCGTCCGAGTCGATCGACATCGGTGCGAGTTCGCCCGACTACTTCCCGACGGTCACCTGGAGCCCGACGACGCTGCCCGTCGGTGACTTCTCGTTCATCACTCAGGTGGTGACCGACCCGATGATGTCGCGCGTCACGACGGAAGCGGCGAGCAACTTCGAGTTCGGCGCGTTCGACCTCGCGTCGTTCCTGCCGGGGTCGAACTGTGGCTCCGGTGATGTCGACTTCCTCTACCCGGACACCTACACCTTCGATCTCGTGGTCGACACGGTGAGCCCCGACTTCCTGTCCGCGTCGGCGATCGTGACCGGCGTCCATCCCGACTGGCTCACGCTGTTGATCTCCCTCGGCGAGCCCGACCCGACCGGGACGTCGATCCTCACCGTCGCCTACGCCAACAACCCTGGCGATGGCTGCTCGATCGGTTTCAACGACCACAACCTGTTCCCCTACGGAGTGCCGCCGATGATCGGGTCGGACCTCGTGCTGACACTCGACCATCAGATCGGCTTCCTCGCCCCCGCGACGCCGGGCCCGCTCGAGGTGGTGTCGAGTCTGGTCAGCTCCCTCGCCGACACCGCGTTCCTGTCATCGACACTGACCGTGGGTGACGTGGTGGGCGGCTTCGACCGCGGCGACTGCAACGTCGATGGCAGCTTCGACATCAGCGACGCGGTGTCGCTGCTCGGGGTCCTGTTCGTTCCCGGCTCTCCGCCGCCCGCCTGCGACGATGCCTGCGACACCAACGACGACGGAGCACAGGACATCAGCG
>JAGQRC010000223.1 GCA_020425835.1 Planctomycetota bacterium
ATCGGGGTCGGCGACGCGATCTACTTGCTGAACAACCTCTTCGGCGGAGGTCCGGTCCCGCCGCCGCCGTTCCCCGCTTGCGGCTACGATCCCACGCCCGACCCGTTGCGCTGCGACGTGCCGGCCGCCATCTGCCCCTGAGTTCCGCTCACGACCCGGAAGGGCCGGCTCGGTGCGCCTGCGCCCGAGCCGGTCACGTCCGTCGGATGAACTCCCGCAGGCTATCGAAGAACGACGACCTCGCGCTTCGCTCGATCCACGGGTAGTGCCCGCAGCGAGCCCAGGCGTGGTACTCGAGGTGGGGGATGTGCGGGAGCAGACTGTCGCGGATCATCGCGCCGGGATGCGGGTCGTCGTCGCCGTGGAGCAGGATGACGGGGGCGGTGATCGCCCCGAACGCGGCCGGGTACTCGCCTTCTTCCTGGCGGCGGATCATGTCGCTCCAGGTCTCTCGGTGCGCTCGCGCATCGCAGCGCTCCTCCTCCAGGTCGTCGGTGATCGGGTCGGTCGCATAGATCGGGAAGATCGCGGCGCCGAGCGCCGCCAGTCGATCATCCGGATCCTCGATCGCGTCGGCGCGACGGCGTGCTTCGAGGACCTCCGCGGAGGAACGCTCTGCGATGCGCTCGACCATCCGTGCCCGGCTCTCGACATCGAAGGTGCCGCAACCGATGGCGGCCACCGACCGCGAGGCGTCAGGACGATCGGCTGCGAACGCGAGCGCGAGCATGGCGCCCCACGACGATCCGACGAGGACCGGAGGCGTGGAGGTCATCGCTTCGATGATCGCGTGGAGGTCGTCCAGGTGGGTTCGCACGGTCAACGGCACTTCCCCGCTTCCCCGCTGGAACGGCTCGATGACGAAGTGCTCGTCCGCCAACTCGCGCGCGATCGGCGCCATCGGACCGGGCGCGGCCGGACCTCCGTGGAGGACGATGACGGGTTGCGCGTCCGGAGCGCCGTACGTGCGGATCGTGAGGTCAGCGATCATCTCGAGGCTTCGCGTCACCGGTCTCCGCAGCGAGGGACTCCGTGCCAAGACCGTCCGTTCGTAGACGCTCCTCCCATCCTGCGACGGCTTCGGCATCGACGCCGGCTCCGCCGCAGACGATGACCAACACATCCGACCAACGCGACGTCGCGTCGTCGGATTCGTAGAGGACCGACAGCGCGGCGCCGCACGAAGGCTCGACCCACTCCCCGTGGTCGTCGTGGAAAGCGCGACAGGCGCGGACCGCCATCGCATCCGTCACGACCCAGGGGCGTACGGGGTGGCGACGGCTCCAATCGAGCGCTGCCGATGCCACACGACGGGCGCCCAACGTCGTGGCCAGGGTGGTGATCGCATCGAGGGTGACGCATCGCCCCGCTTCGACCGAGCGAGCGAAGGACGCGGCGCCCTCGGTCTCGACCGCGAGGACGGGTGTCGTGGTCCAACCGTGACGGTGCATCCCCTCGAGGACGCCGCACAGGAGACCTCCACCCCCGACCGCCACGACGACGCCGTCGGGACGGACTCCGGCCTCCGCGACCTCGTCGATCATCGTCGAGTGCCCGGTCCAGATCTCAGGGTCGTCGAACGGGTGGACGTACGCCGCCCCGCGCGTTCGCGCGATCTCGAGCGCGTGGAGATGGGCGTCGTCCCAGCTCGCGCCGGACTCGATGACGGTCGCGCCTTCGTCGATCAACCGCCGACGCGCGAGCGCCGTCGTCGATCGGGGGACGACGACGGTCACCGCCAATCCCAGTCTTCGCCCGGCGTAGGCCGCCGCATATCCCGCGTTCCCGCCCGAGGAGCTCACCAACTCGGTCGCGCCCGCGGCGGCGCGCTGCTGCGCGAGCCGACCGATGCCCCGGATCTTGAACGAGCGGACCGGCTGGTCGGTCTCCATCACGAGATGGACGGATCCCCCGTGGCGTCGCGAGAGCGGCTCGGAGGTGATGAGACGCGATCGAACGTGCAACGGCGCCGATGTCGGTGGAGGCTCGCTCAATCGTCGCCCCACGAGACCAGCACCGACTCGCAGGTGAGCGGTCCACCGTCCTGGCGGACACAGAAGCGAACGGCCATCGACTCGTCGAATCCGCCGCACGAGAAGAACGGGAAGAGCTCCACCGAGCTCGCTCCGGCGCTGCTCGTGGCATCCGCTCCGACACCTCCGACATCGCAGAGGATCACGGTGAGGATCTCGACCGACATGCCCGCCGGAATCCCGGTCACCGCAATGCGCGGGTTGATGATCCCGAACGCGGTATCCTCGATCGTGTAGCAGAACCAGTCCTCGTCGTTGACCACGTCGAAGTTCACGTGCCCGCGGGGAACGGCGTGGTGTCGTCGATCGCCCCGAGCTGCGCGCACTGGCTCTGGAACTCGTTCGGCTCGTACGCGTCCTCGACGCAACCGCCACACGCGTCGTAGACGTCGCAGGTCAGGGCGTCGGCCGTCGGGTCCTCACCGCAGTCGGGGAACGGAGCGGGGGGCGGCGACCCTCCGGAGAACAGCGTCGCGAGGATGGAGACCGCGTCGCCGATGTCCTTGCCGCCGTCGTCGTTGGCGTCGAGCGCGTCATCGCACGCCAGGGTCGCGCCGCCGAACAGGTGGTCGAGACCGGCGACCGCATCACCGATGTCGAAGAGCCCGTCGCCGTTGACATCGCCGCGAGTGAACGGCACGGCGTCGACGGTACCGATCCACGCGAGCGAGAGCACGAGTCCGAGCAGTAGCTTCTGCATGCTGTCTCCGGTTCGAGTTCCCAGCCGTCCGTCGAGGACTGCCGGAACGGGTTTCTCAAACGGGTTGCCAGGTGCTTCGGGGGGAGCGGCCGGCGGGCCGCGGTCGAGTCCGACGATCGATGTTTCCCCCGGCGGCCGCGAAGTCAACCGGATGAGCTCCACGAGCGGAATGGGGTAGACTGAGCGTCCCCCGGGCGGGCGTCGTCCGGGCCGTCTTCCTCGTCCGTCCTCGGGAGAGCCGTGCGCCAGCGAACGAGAATCCTCTTCATGGGGCTCGCCCTCGTGCTCGGTGCGCTGGCGGCATTCCAGGTCGGGCACGCGCTCTTCTGGCTCGAGAACCTCCGCCGGGGTCAGCGGCGCGAGATCCTCGCCGAAGTGACCCGCGGCCACGGCGAGCTGGTCCAGAACCTGCGCGGGCTCTACGACGCCGGTCGCCAACACGTGCGATCGCTCTCGCGGCTCCCGGAGGTCGGCCGATTCATGGCGTCCGCGCTCGACGGCGATGCGTCGGGACGGAACCGCCTCGATGCCACGACTCTTCCGTACCTGTTGAGTTTCGATCACCTGGATCGACTGACGTTGATCGACGCGGAGGGGCGCGAAGTCTATCGGTGCGAGCGAATGGGCGGCGGCGCTGGCTCGCTCCCCGAGTCTCGGTTGGGGCACGTCGACCTCGAGCTGTTCCGCGGGTTGGTCGCCGACCTCTCGAAGAGCGTCGTCGCGACGTCCGCGTTGCGCACCGAAGGGGAGCGCGTGGAGGTCCGGGAGTCGAGCCGCGAGGTGCTCTACTACGCGACGCGCGTGCGCACGGCCGACGAGCGTTGGGGCGTCGCGATGCTGACCGTCTACGCCTCGCCACTGCTCTCGGCCGTTCGCGCCTTCGAGCCGCTGCCGGGGAGCCACTCGGCGCTCCGCGACAACGCCGGTCTCCACTGGCTCGAGCAGGAGGGGGATGTCCCGACGGCGGACGACGAGGCGTTGCGCGCTCGACTGGCGGAGCGCTCCGTCGATGCGTCGGCGGCCGTGGAGAGCGCCGAGTTCGCCGAGGGTCTCGTCTGGACCGGCGCCGTCGCCGAGTCCCCGCGCGTGGAGCTGATCACCGTCGTCTCCAACGACGCGATCGACGCACGAACCAGTCCCTGGCAGCGTGGCGGCGCGATGGTCGTGGTCTCGATGGCCGCCGCCATCGCGCTCGTCGGGATCGTCTTCTTCGCGGTTCTCGTGCTGAGCCGGCGGGCGTGGCGTCAGCAGGAGTCGGAGCGGTTCCTCGCGCTGACGCGTGCCGAGACCGAGCGGCTCCGCGCGCTGATCGACAACTCCGCCGATCTCATCGTCGTGCTCGATCCTTCGACGTGTGCGATCCGGGAGGCGAACCGCGCGATGCGCGTGTCGCTCGGACTCGATCTCCAGGAGGCGTCCCGGACGCTGGACCAGTTGATCGATCGTTCCGCGCACGAGCCGCTCTTCGCCGCGATCGATCAAGCGCGTCGCGACGTCGGCTCCCCGGTCGCCACCGGCTCCTTCGCGTTGCGTCTTCGCGAGGGAGGGGAGGTCACCGTCGATGGTCGCTGCGTCGCGCTCGAGTTCGAGACGGGGCCGCTCCTGCTGGTCGCGCTCCGCGATCGGACCGACGAGCGAGAGGTCGAGCGACAACTGTTGATCGGCGACCGGCTGAGCTCGCTCGGCTTCCTGACCTCCGGCGTCGCCCACGAGATCAACAATCCGCTCGAGGGCATCGGGAACTACCTGGCTCTCCTGTCGAGACCGGATCTCCCGCCGGAGAAGCGGACGCGCTACCTCGAGCAGATCCGGTACGGGTTCGATCGCATCCGGGATCTCGTGCGCGATCTCCTCGCGTTCGGACGCACAGACCCGCGCATCGCCACCACCGATCTCCGACAAGTCATCGATCGCGCGGTTCGGCTGACCCGCGTGGCCGGGAAGTTCCGAGAGGTCGAGGTGGTCCCGGTCGGGCTCGACGAGCCGATCGAGGTGGCCGCGGACGCCGGGCGGCTGGAGCAGGTCTTCTTGAACCTCTTGATCAACGCGGCGAACGCGATGGAGGGATCCGGTCGCGTCACGATCCGTGCGACGACTTCGGCCGATCGCGTGATCCTCCAGATCGAGGACACGGGACCCGGATTCCCGGAGGACGTGATCCATCGAGTGTTCGATCCGTTCTTCACCACTCGCGATGGAAGTGGGCTCGGCCTCTCCGTCGCCTACGGTATCGTCGAAGCGCACGGCGGGACGCTGACCGCCGGCAACCGTTCCGAGGGCGGGGCGCGACTGACGCTGACCCTGCCCGCCGCCAGTCCCCAGCCTCAGGAATCGTGAGGGCGCATGGCCGAAACCGTGTTGATCGTGGACGACGAGTCGTACGTCCGGGAGTCGCTGGCGGAGATCCTCGAGGGCGAGGGCTTCGAGGTCGGCCAGGCGGGATCGGCGGACGAGGCGCTCGCGTGGGTCCGAGATCGACATCCGCACTGCGTCGTCACCGACCTCAAGATGCCCGGCACGAGCGGGATCGAGATGATCCAAGCGCTCCGTGACGCGGGCGTCGAGTGCTCGGTCATCGTGGTCACCGGGGCGGGGTCGGTCCACGACGCGGTCGGGGCGATGAAAGCGGGGGCGTTCGACTTCCTGCTGAAGCCGATCGATCCCGATCAATTGGTCGTGCAGATCCAACGCGCCGTCGCGCACGGACTGCTGGTCGATGAGGTCGGGTACCTGCGTCGTGTCTCGAGCACGCACCCGCTGGGCCGTCGTCTCGTCGGCGATTCTGCGGCGATGGTCCGCGTTCGCGAGTCCATCGGCAGCGTGGCGCCGACCGATGTTCCCGTTCTTCTCGGTGGGGAGAGCGGCACCGGGAAGGAGATCGCCGCCGCGATGATCCACCGGGAGAGTCCGCGTCGCGATGGTCCGTTCGTCACCGTCAACTGTGCGGCGATCCCGGAGTCCCTGTTCGAGAGCGAGTGTTTCGGTCATGTCCGGGGCGCGTTCAGCGGCGCGCACGCCGATCGCGAGGGGCGCTTCGCCGAGGCGGAGGGGGGGACGCTGTTCCTCGATGAGATCGGCACGCTCGATCTCGAGGTGCAAGCGAAGCTGCTCCGAGTCCTGGAGAGCCAGGAGTACCAGGTGATCGGGGACTCGAAGATTCGCCGAGCCGATGTCCGCGTGATCGCGGCGACGAACGAGGACCTCCAGGCGCTCGCCGAAGAGGGACGCTTCCGACCCGATCTCTACTTCCGTCTCAGCGTCTTTCCGATCGACCTCCCGCCGCTGCGTGAGCACCCCGAGGACATCGGGGAGATCACCCGCGAGCTCGCACGTCAGTCCCGGCTCTCCCGCGAAGGCAACGAGCCACGGTTCGAGTTGTCGCCGGAGGCCATCCGGGTGCTCGAGGGCTATCACTGGCCCGGCAACGTCCGCGAGCTCGCCAACGTGCTCGAACGCGCTCTGATCCTCCTCGACGGTGATCAGATCGGCGTGTCGGACTTGATCATGCGTGGGTCGAATGCCCCCATCGAGACCGAAGCGCCGAAAGACCTGCGTACCGCCGTCGAGGACTTCGACCGCAACTCCATCCGCAGAACCCTCGAGCTCTGTGACGGCAATCGAGAGCGCGCCGCCGAGGCCCTGGGACTGTCCCAAGCGACGCTCTATCGCCGGCTCGAGAAGCTCGGGCTGAAGAACGGGAATTGAGCCCTCACCGTCGCTCGACGCGTCGTTG
>JAGQRC010000224.1 GCA_020425835.1 Planctomycetota bacterium
GATCCCACGGTCGAGGTGCTGCTGTCGGAGGGTGCCGGCGCGCTCCCGAGTCCCGTCGCGGATCCACGCGAGCGCTACGTCACCGCCTTGAAGTCGGGGGTCGGAGTCGAGGTGGGCCGCGCGATCCAACTGATCCAGTCTGGACGCGCCAAGGACGGCGCGCGGCACCTCCGGTTCGTGTTGCAGTTCGAGAAGGATGACCCCGCGATCTGGACCAACCTGGCCACCGCGCTCTGGAACACCGGGGAGTTCGACGAGGCGATCGCGGCGGTGGATCGCGCGACGACGTTGGACCCGGAGAACTACCGATACCACCTGGTGAAGGCCGAGATCCTGATCGCCGCCGGAGATGCGGCGAAGGCGGGGAAGAGCGAAAACCCTCTGCAACAGAGTTCGGCGAAAGCCCCCGATCCCGAGCGAGCGAAGGAGCTCTACAGCGGGGCTCGGTCGGCGGCGGATCTCGCGATTCGGTTCGCTCCCCGGGACGAGTGGCGACCCTATTTCGCCCGAGGCAAAGCGGCGAGTCGACTCGGCGACCGACTGGAAGCGCGCGACGCGCTCAACACCGCGCGCACTCTGAATCGCGAGAACTCAGAAGTGTGCATGTGGCTGTTCGAGGTCTGCTGGCAACTGAACGATCGCAAGCTCGCGACCGAGGCGCTCGAGGATGCGGTGGCGCTGGCGCCGAAGAACCTCATCGCTTGGGTCAATCTGGTTCACGTCCGTATCGAGGCGAAGAACTGGGACGGAGCGCGGCAGGCACTCGACCGAGCCGCAGCGATCGATCCGACTCACGAGCGAGTCGTCAAGGCGCGGGAGAAACTCGAACAGCTTCGACCACCCACGACCTCGGGAACCGAGTCCCCGTGAAACGTACCTTCGCGGGCGTGCTTCCGGCCGCCCTGAGCCTCCTCCTCTCACTCCCTGGATGCGACTCTCGACCGACGACGCCCTCCGCCTCGGGTGGTGTGACGAACACGACCCCCGGGTCCTCCGGGTCACCGACGAACGAGACCGGACCCTGGTTCTCGGAGCGCGCCTCGCCGGCAGGTCTGCAGTTCCGGCATCGATCGGGGAGCGACCCGCAGGGACGGCTCTACTTGCCGGAGATCGTGTGCGGGGGCGCCGCGCTTCTGGACTACGACAACGACGGTCGGCTCGACATCTACCTGGTCCAGGGCGGACGGATCGGGCTGGCCCCCGGCGATCAGCCGCCGAATGCGCTGTACCGGAATCTCGGGAACGGGAAGTTCGAGGACGTGACGGCCGCCGCGGGCGCTTCCGGTGAAGGCTACGGGATGGGGTGCGCTGCCGGCGACTACGATGGCGACGGCGATATGGACCTGTACGTCACCAACGTCGGGCCCAACATCCTCCTCGAGAATCGAGGGGACGGGACCTTCACTCTGCTGCCGAACGCGAACGGAGCCGCTGGATCGGGCCTCACCTCGTCGGCGGCGTTCTTCGACTACGATGCCGACGGCGACCTCGATCTGGTCGCGGTCGACTACGTCGGCTGGTCCAAGGAGTCGGAGATTTCGTGTGAGGGAGGGCGCGACTACTGCCAACCCAACAACTACGAAGCCCCGACGATCGATCACCTGTACCGCAACGACGGCGGCACGTACGTGGACGTCACCCACGAAGCAGGGATCGACCGAGCGAAGGGGTACGGACTCGGGGTCGTGACCGGGGACTTCGACGAAGACGGTCGAATGGACTTCTTCGTGGCCAACGACGGGACGCACAACCACCTCTGGATCCAGGTCGATGGCGGTCGCTTCGAGGAACGCGGGATGATGACCGGCACCGCGGTGAACCAGTCCGGTCGGGTCGAGGCCGGGATGGGTGTCGCGGCGATCGACGTGGATGACGACGGTGATCTCGATCTGTTCCTCTCTCACCTTCGCCAGGAGTCGAACACGCTCTACATCAACGAGGGCACTCACTACGTCGATGCCACGGATCGGTACGGGCTCGGCGGCTCGAGCCTGGCGTTCACCGGCTTCGGGCTGGGCTTCTTCGACTTCGATCTCGATCGCGATCGCGATCTCTTCATCGCCAATGGCAAGGTGGCCCTTCGGGACAAGGATCGCCGTTCGAGTCGTGGGTACTCCGAGGAGAATCTGCTCTACGAGATGAGGGATGGCCGTTTCGAGGTGGTGCGCCCGCTCGGCGGAACGGATCCGACCATTATCGAGACGAGCCGAGGCGCCGCATTCGGCGATCTGGACGACGACGGCGACATCGACATCGTCGTGGTCAACCGTGACGCACCGCCGTCGTTGTTGATCAATCGCTGGGCTGACGATGGGAGTCGTCACTGGATCGAGTTCGATGTGCGCGAGGCCGACGGGCGCCTCGCGCTCCACGCTCGAGTGCAGGTCGATCAGTCCGGTCGGGTCCAGAGCCGCGAGGTCGATCCGCACTCCAGCTACTGCTCGTCCAATGATCCTCGCGTCCACTTCGGGCTCGGCGAGCAGACCGAGGACTCCACCGTCGAGGTCCGCTGGACCGACGGGACGATCGAGCGCTTCGGCCCGTTCCCGATGGACCGACTACACCCCCTTCGTCGCGGAGACGGAAGAAGGCCATGAGCTCGAGTCCCGCCCCACCGACGGACGCCTCCGCCGCTCCCACCGAGCCCGGCTTGCTCCAGCGCCTGTTCACGCCGGTCGACGGTTCGTCCCTGGTGGCGTTCCGGTTGATCTTCGGCGGTTGCATGCTGTTCGAGCACATGAAGTACTGGCTCAAGGGCTACCACCAACACGCCCTGATCGATCCCATTTTCCACTTCAGCTTCTATGGATTCTCGTGGGTGAAGGAACTGCCCGAGCCCGCGATGAACGCGGTCTTCGTGGCGATCGCGTTGTCGTCCTTCTGCGTCATGGTCGGAGCGTTCTATCGCATCGCCGCGGCGGTGCTCTTCGTCACCTTCTCCTACACGTTCCTGTTGGAAGCGACCGCGTACCGTAATCACGTCTACTTGTTGTCGCTTCTCTCGTTCATGATGATCTTCCTCCCCGCCCACCGTGCCTTCTCCGTCGATGCTCGGCGCAACCCCGAATTGAAGTCACAGGTCATCCCCGTATGGCCCGTCTGGCTGCTCCGTTTCCAGATCGGCGTCGTCTACTTCTTCGCCGGGGTTGCCAAGTTCGATCCCGATTGGATCGCCGGGCGCGCCATCGAATCGATCTTCCGTGCCGGGGACCACTCGCCGGAAGTGCTGACCTTCCTCCTGCAGACGCCGGTGAAGTTCTTCTTCGTCTGGTCGGGCATGTGCTTCGACCTGTTCGTTCCGTTCCTGTTGCTGTGGAGACGGACTCGTCCGTTCGCATACCTCGCGGTCATGGGCTTCCACTTGACCAACGCGACATTCCTGGTGGATGTCGGGATCTTTCCCTGGTTCACGCTGATGGCGAGCTCGATCTACTTCTCACCCAGCTGGCCTCGGCGCCTGATCGCCCGGCTGGACGCTTCCGTCCGTCGCTCGCCGCCGGAGTTGGAGGGTGCGAGACCACCGACTTCACTCACCGGCCTGCAGAAGTCGATCGTCGCCGTGCTCTTGGTCCACGTGGCGTTTCAGCTCTTCATGCCGCTGCGTCAGCATCTCTATCCGGGGTGGACTTCCTGGACGCACGAAGGACATCGGTGGGCCTGGCGAATGAAGCTGGTCACCAAGGACGTCCAGACCATGCGGTTCTACACGTTGGATGAGTCGGGGCGGAAGATCGAGCTGCCGGTCGACACCATTCCACCCTCCACCGGAAGACCCGTTCGATTGGCGCCGTTCCAGACCGGTCGGGTCGGCCGTCAGCCGGATCTGCTGATCCAGTACGTCCATGACATCGCCCAGAATCTGAAGCTCACGACCGGCAAGGACATGCCGGTCTACGCCGATGTGTGGGTGTCGCTGAACGGGAGACCCGCGCAGCAGATCGTCGATCCGAACGTGGATCTCTCGAAGGAGCGCGCCACCCTCGCCCACTCGAAGTGGATCCTCCCCTATCGCGGAGAGTGACCCGGATCACACGATCTGGCGGCGGAGGAACTCCTCGATCGCCTCGAGCCACTGCGGCAGTGATCCGAGCGGCTCCTTCGGGCTCGTCGCCAGCGCGTGATCGCCGCCCTCGACTCGAAACAGCTCTGCGCCCGGGAGCTGGTCGACGAGCGGCTCGAGAAGGGACCACGTGGCGAGTTCGTCCCGGGTGCCTTGGACGAAGAGTTGAGGAACGTCGATCCGAGAGAGATGCTCGGATCGAAGTCTCTCGGACTTTCCCGGCGGATGCAGGGGATACCCGAGGTAAACGGTGGCCCGAGCTGCGGATCTCGGGTGGTCGGCCAGCCACATCGACGCCATGCGCCCGCCCATCGACTTCCCCATCAAGACCAAGGGACCGGCATCGCTCCAACCCGAAGCCATGCCGATGATCGCGTCCCAGGTCTGCAGCAGGGTCGGCGCACGATCCGGCGGTCGGCGCTTTCCAGTGCGTTCCTGTTGTTCCATGTAGGGGAAGTTGAAGCGCGTCACACGGTGGCCTCGCTCCACCAGGCCTCGCGCGGTCGCCTCCATGAACGGGTGGCGGCACGATGCCCCGGATCCGTGGGCGAGGAGAATCTCGACGCCACCCTCGGCGCCGTCACGAGTCCAGGAAGTGGACCGCTCGCCGATCGACAGCCTGCCCGAAAGCGATGCACCGTCCGCGTCAGTGGCCACCACGGCTCGGTTCTATTGGAGGAGGTCGGCGCAGTCGGGAACGAGCGAACGGGCGACGAATGTCATGAGCGCGCGGTTGGAACCCTCGCCGACGCGCGTCACGAACAGATCGTTGTGGTGGCGTGCCAAGCCGAACTCGTCGAGGCACGCAACACCGCCGCAGATCTCCATGGCTTCCACCAGAAGGTGAGAGGCGACCCGAGAGCAGTCGATCTTGACCTTGGCGGCCTGCTCCCGCCCGATCGTGCCGGCGTCGTGCGCGGCGACCAGACTCATCAACCAGGTCGCGTTGCGCTCGAGCGCGAGGTCCATCTCGATCAGCACGTCCTGGACTCGCTGGAAGCGCACGATCGGTCGGTCGTCGAACTGCACGCGCTCCTGCACGTATCGCCTGACGATGTCGAGCGCGCCCGCCAGTGAGCCGAGCGCGAGCCCTGCGATGAACAGCCGTCCCCCGTTCAGGGTGGTGATCATCACTCGGAAGCCTTCGTGCAACTCCCCGAGGATCTCGTCCTCCGTAACCTCGACGTTGTCGAACGCGATCGACCCGGTCGACGACTGCTTCCAGACCGTCTTGCCGCTCATTTCACCGTACTCGACACCGTCGCGGTTCATCGGCACGATGAAGCAGGTCGATCGATGTCCGTTCCGGCCGTCGGGCTTGGTCATCGCGTGCACGATGACGTGGCTGGCCCAAGCGGCGTTCGTCGACCAACACTTCTCCCCGCGAATCACCCAACCCGACGAGGTTTTCTCCGCGAACACTTCGGGATTGGCGGCGTCGGAGCCTCGACCGGGCTCGGAGAGTCCGAACACGAACATGCGACGCCCTGCTGCGAGGTCGGGGAGGTGAGCCTTCTTCTGCTCCTCGTTGCCGAAGCCCTGGAGCGGCTTCGTTCCGAGCGAAACCGCCGCACCCGGCGTGATCGCCGCCGACTGCGTGTGGTAGGCCAAGGCCATTCCCATGAGCACGAGTTCGGTCATGCCGCCACCCTGCCCGCCGAACGCCTCATCGATCGAGATGCCGAAGAGTCCCACCTCGGCCATCTTGGCGATCGCGGAATCCGGCAGTAACCCGCCGGCACGCTCCCAGGACAGGATGTTCGGCGCGATCTCCGCCTCCGAGAAGTCGGCTATTGCGCGGTAGAAGCTGTATCGATCCTCGTCCACGAGGCGCTCGAGGTGTTGGTCGATTCGTCTCATGCTCGGGTAACTCTCAACACAATGGCTGTGGAAACGACGGAGCTCATTCGCTCGCAATCGAGGGGACTGTGCCCCCACGAATCACACCGAAGACCACGATCGCTCGAGAACGCGAATGACGAGCACGAGGCGTGGCAACACTTCGTCGGATGACCCGACCACCGGTATGCTCGACCGAAACGAGGTGGTAGGCAGCAGCGGGGATTCCGGGACACCGGAGCAGGTCGCGCGACGGCGAGCCTGACGAGAACTCGACACCTCGGGAACCGCGGGATCGAGGCGGTGTTCGTCGTCACCGGGACCTGCCAACGTGGCGGTGGATTATCGCTGGCTGCCGGCGAATTGCAATCGGTACAGACGGGCGTAGATACCGTCCTGAGCCATCAAGTCCTGATGAGTCCCGGACTCCCGAAGCTCGCCATGGTGAAAGACGAGGATCCGATCCGCCGCGCGGACCGTGGAGAGACGGTGGGCGACGACCAAGCTGGTTCGGTGGCTCGTCAACTTCTCGAGGGCGTCTTGGATCAGCGCCTCGGTCTC
>JAGQRC010000225.1 GCA_020425835.1 Planctomycetota bacterium
TTCAGGAGTCGAGGGCTACCAGGAGACAAAGCTCCCGTCACCCGTCGCGATGTAGCCGCTGCCTCCGGAGCTGCTGACGGCGGTGCCGAGGTTCGAGTTCCCGTAGAAGCTCCCACCGCCGTAGGCGTCGCCGGAGCCTCCACCACCCCAACCCCCGCCACCGTTCCAGCCGTACTGCTGGGCCGCAGCGGCCATCTGTTGAGCAGCGATCGCTTGTTGGACGAGGTAAGCGCGTTGCGCCGCCTGCCGAAGGGCGGCTCGTCGCATCGCCTCGCGACCGACGCCGTAGTTCGGGGCCTGTCGGCTGGCCGAGAACGAGCCCCACTCTTCGTCGGGAGAGTAGGAGTCCCGGTCGCCGTCGTCGTCGGCCCACGACGATCGAAGGTAGGCGCTGGACGACGATGATCCGCCACCACAGCAGGCGATTCCGAGAGCGACGGTCGCCCCGGTGAGGACCACCGCACCGATGACGATTCCACGCAGCGAGAGTTTCTCGAGGATCACGTTCATGACCGTCCTCCGGTCCGTTTCTGCGCGCGCGACTCGGGAGCCGGTGAGTCGGTCGCTCGCATGTGGCCCGAGAGAGACGAGGGCTCGAATCGCGTGCGGGGGAGAGCCCAGACTTTTCGAGTCCCCGTGGAGCCGGTGGAACGGCGGTGGAGCTGCCGGTCTCGATCAGTCCGCGGCGTCGCCGCGCGCGGGAACCCCGTCCGAGACTCGGTCGAACCGGTAGGGTCCGACTTCGGCGCCCCAGACCAGCTGGCCCGACGCATCGAAGCCGCGGTCCCAGCTCTCCACGGCATCGCTGGCGATCGCGACCTCCGAGGTCGCGTAGCTCGCGCCGGCTCGGGTCGATGCGCAGCCCTCGCCCGCGGTCCCGCCGCGGAAGCCGCCGTCGACCCGACGCAGCTCGACGGTACACCCCTCCCGACGGACGAGGTCATCCGGGGCGATGCTCACGATGGGATCCGGGTCGGTCCACATCGCGACGAATCGCAGCGGATCCCCGGGGAGTTCGTAGACGTCGCTGGTGAACCGACCGTCGCCGCGGTCGCGCACGCGGTAGATCCGCTGGCGGTAGGGATGGTTGGGGGCGGACTCCAGAGCCTGCTCGACGTAGAGCCAAGCCTGATCGGTCCATCGCTCGGGCCAGATCGGCACGGTGACGATGCGAACGGCGAAGTACCGAGCGTCTCGCTCCGCCTGAGCGCGACTCGAGAAGGTGCCGATCAGCGCGGTCGCGAGATCGCCCAGTCCCTCGGAGATGCCGATATCCGCGACCGCCTCCTCCACCACCGCGCGAGGATCGGCACCGCGCTCGGGCGCACCCGCACATCCGCACAGCACGATCACCGCTGTGAAGCCGACGCTCCGGATCATCGCCACTCCTCCATCACGAACGGCGCTGGCGCACGACCTCGAACAGCACCACGGCGGTCGCCACCGCGGCGTTGAGCGAGTCCGCGTCACCCGCCATCGGAATCGACACTCGGTGGGTGGCAGCTTCGAGCCAGTCGCTCGGCAGACCATACTGCTCGCTCCCGACGAGGATCCCGACGCCCTGCCGCAGATCGACGTCCGTGTAGGCGAGCGACGAGCTCGGGGTGGTGGCCACGATCGAGACACCACGGTCGTCGAGCCACTCTCGCAGATGGTGGCTCGGCGTTTCGGCCACCGGCACGGTGAACAGGGTGCCCACGCTGGCGCGAACGACGTTCGGGTTGAAGACATCGGTGCAATGATCGCAGACGATCACCCCGTGCGCGCCGACGGCATCGGCGGTTCGGAGAATCGTGCCGAGATTCCCCGGCTTCTCGATCGCCACCGCGATGACGTAGAGCGGCGTATCGACGACGGGCCAATCGGCAATGCGCCAGTGCGGGATCGCGGCCGTCGCGAGGAGCCCATCCGGTCGGTCCCGATAGGAGAGTTTCTGGAAGACGTCGGCGTTCACCGGGAGAATCTGTGCGCCGCACAGGTTCTGCGCACGATCGACCAAGGCCGGCTCGTTGGCCCCGAGGTAGAGCGCGGAGCAGGTGAAGAGCTCGTCGAGGCGGAGGCCGCTCTCGACCGCCCGCCGCACTTCGCGGTAACCCTCGATGAGGAAGCGATGTTGTTTCTCACGCCCGCGACGATCGCGGAGCTTGACCGCATTCTTGACACGCGGATTCTGAAGACTGGTGATGGTCTCCATGCGCGCGATCCCCTATCTCGACCAACGCGCGAAGGCTCCGCTCGGGAGCGGTCGCCCCGCGAGATCCTCGATCACCATCTCCTCCGACTCGACCCGACCATCTGCGGGGGCCTCCAACAAGTTGGCCAGCGCCAACGGCGTGAACCCCGGAGAGTGACTCGAGAAGAGCACGAACCGCGCGTCGTCGGCCAGGAGCCGCGCGCAGTCGTCGAGCAGGTCGGTGATCCCCTCTTCGATCTGCCACACTTCGCCGCTCGATCCACGACCATAGGTCGGCGGATCGAGGATGATGCCGTGATACCGTCGGTCCCGACGGAACTCACGCCGGACGAACTTCACCGCGTCATCGGTGATCCACCGAATCGGTCGGTCCCCGAGACCCGACGCCTCGGCGTTCTCTCGCGCCGCCGCGATCGACGTCTTCGAAGCATCGAGGTGAACGACCCGCGCTCCGGCCCGGGCCGCCGCCAAGGTGCTGCCCCCGGTGTATCCGAACAAGTTGAGCACTTCGAGGGGCTCGTCGCTCCGACCGGCGGCCGCGGCTATGCACGACTCGATCCAATCCCAGCAGCTCGCCTGTTCGGGGAAGATCCCGACGTTGCCATGATCGTTGGGACGCAGCGTCCAGGTGAAGCCGCGAAACTCCATGGTCCAAGACTCGGGAAGACGCGTCGAGAGCCACCGACCGGTGCCACGACGATCACGCTCGAACCGCGCGTCCGAGTCGTCCCATGCCTGTCGCGAGTTCGGACGCCAGACGGCCTGCGACGACGGACGCCTCAGCAGGTAGTCGCCGAAGCGCTCGATCTTCTCCTGGTTGCCGCTGTCGATGAGTCGGTACCCGCCGTCCGAGCCGATCACTGGGCGCCCCCTCCCGCCGTGATCCGCGCGAGATACCGCTCGGCACAGTGCATCCCGTCGATCGCGGCCGACAGGATCCCGCCGGCGAACCCGGCGCCCTCCCCCATCGGGTAGAGCCCGCGCGCACTCGGGGACTCGAGCGTCTCCGCATCCCGGACGATGCGCACCGGGCTCGAGCTGCGGGACTCCGGGCCGACAATGATCGCCTCGGGGTCTCGGAACAGCGGGATGCGTCGACAGAGATCGTCGAGGCCTTCGCGAAGCGAGGCGAGGAGCTGCCCGGGCAGGAACTCCGCGAACGGTGCCGAGGTCAGCGGCAGCGGATAGGACGTCGGCGGGAGATCGATCGAGGTCCGGCCCTCGAGGAAGTCGACGAGCCGGAGCGCCGGGGCGCCGAACGGATGCGTCGCGATCCGTGCCGCCTTCGACTCGATCTGTTCCTGGAGCGCGAGTCCCGCGAGCACGTCCGACGCAGCGCGTCCGAACTCCTCGGGCTCGAGGGTCATGACGAAGCCGCTGTTGGCGAAGTCACCGATGCGCTTGAAGCGCGACGCGCCGTTGACGCAGATGAACCCCGCCTTCTCCGTCGCGGGGAGGATCTCGCCACCGGGGCACATGCAGAAGCTGAACACATCGCCCGTCCGTCGCTTGGCGACCAACCGGTAGTCAGCGGGCGGGAGCTGCGGATGCCCCGCCGATTCCCCATACTGCATGGCATCGACAACCCGCTGCGGATGTTCGACGCGCGCACCGATCTGAAAGGGCTTCCGCTCCATCCGGATGCCGCTCGCATGGAGCATGCGCAGCGTGTCGCGCGCGGAGTGACCGAGCCCGAGGAACAGCGTGTCGCACTCGATGCCCGACTCGCTGTCACCGCTTCCTTCACCGTCCGCCCTCGCACGAACCCGGATCGCTCGCAACTCTCGTCCGTCGAGTTCGATACCGGTCATCCGAGTGCTGAACCGGAACTCGATTCCGTGCGCGATCAGCCACTCGCGCAGGCGACGGATGATGGACGGAAGCAGGTTGCTCCCGACGTGCGGCTTTCCCTCGTAGAGGATCTCGTCGGGCGCGCCGCACTCGGCGAGGACCCGCAGCACCTCCGGCGCCCGCTCGTCGTGGACGCGCGTGTACAGCTTCCCATCCGAGTAGGTGCCGGCGCCGCCCTCCCCGAACAGCAGATTGGACTCCGGATCGAAGGTCTGCTTCCCCTTGAGGAACCCGTTCCACTGGATCGACCGTTCGAGCACCGGAAGGCCGCGCTCGACGACGATGCCCGGGACGCCCGCTTGCGCGAGGCGATACGCCGCGAACAAGCCGGCCGGCCCCGCGCCGATGATCACCGGGCGCCGACGTCCGGAGTCGGCGGCGGGGACGCTTGGGACGCTCACCACCGGGGCGCGCTCGAATCGCTCGATGTTGGGCAGCGACTTCCGCAGCAACGTCGCTTCGATCTCCGCGGGAAGTTCAACGGCGACCGTGAAGAGATAGCGTGGGGGGCGTCCCTTTCGCGCATCGATGGACCGACGAACGATGTCCCGGACGACGACCTTCTCGGGCGCGACGCGCAGCTTCCGGGCGACCAACGGCGTCAGGTCGCCGGCCGCGTCTTCGAGCGCGACCGACAGGTTGCGATAGAGGAGCGTCATGCGGACTACCTCGGCCGACGTCGCGGCGGCTTCTTCTTCCGGCCGGAACGCGGACTCGATGGGGCCGCGCTCCCGCCCGCGCGCGCCGCGCCGCGACGACCACTCCGTTTCCCGCCGCCGCTCTTCTTTCGTCCGACACCTGAGCGCGTACGACCCCGCGCCTTCTTGCGGCTCTTCTTGCCGCGACGTTTCTTCGAGGCGTGCCGACGCTCGCGCTCCGGCAGTCGTGCGGCCCCACGACGACCCGGTCCCTCTTCGTCGCGGTCCTCTTGCCGCGCTCTCGGTCGGTGCGACTCGGAGACCTTGACCTTGCCCGGCTCGAGCCACTTCCCGTCGATGTACTTCGCGAGCATCACCGGGATCGCGGCGATGTCCCAGTCGATGTTGACCATCCGCTCGTTGTAGTGGTTGCGCTGGTTGAACGCGCGCCAACCCGCGGGGCTCGGCTGGCCATCCGACCACGCGAGGCAACCGATCGGCTTCGCGACCTGATGCACGAGGCACTGATCGCCCTCGAGGAGCGGACACGTGTAGTTCTGGCGTCTTCGATCCCGCTTGAGATGTCGGAGCTCTTCTGCGATGCGCTCCTTGACCTGCAGCAGCCGTCGCGCGAGTCGAGGCTCGTCGCGAAACGCGCGCGCGATCGACAGCGCCTCGAGATCGGAGATGCGCATCTGGTTGTACTGTCGGGTGCAGTACTTGTGGGGCGGCTCCGCTCCCGGGTTGGCCTTGACCGCCTTGAGCATCGTCCGCCACTCGCGGAACAGGGGCTGCCGTGCGCGATCGAGCTTGTCGAGTAGACGATCGATCCCCTGCTCGGCGAGCTTGGGATAGATGCGGTGCGCGACAGCGGGCTCCTCGTCCACCGGCTCGCGACGCGGCGCCTGCGAACGGCCCCGCCGCGGAGGTCGTCGGCGGTCGTCCTCCTCGTCGTCGAGATCGTCGTCCTCGTCCGCCTCCAGACCTCGCTCCCAAGGCAGCGGCACGACCGAACGATCATCGTCGGAGTCGTCATCGAGGTCCGGCTCCTCGGGATCGGTCATCACGAAGCGCTGCCGCTCTTCCTGGCGACGACGACGGGCGGCGCGCACCCGAATCTCCTCGGCGTCCGCGAAGCGCTCGAGCTCTTCGGTCAACGTTGCGGCGGAAATCGTATCGGCAGGTGGCTCGACCCCCGAACGCTTCGGCGGCGCGTCCGGCTTCTTCGCCTTCTTGCCCTTCGGCTTGTCCTTGGACTTGTCCTTCTTCTTGGACTTGTCCTTCTTGCGGTCCTTGCCCGCCTTGGTGGACTTGCCCCCCTTGCCCTTCGGCTTGGCGGACTTGGCCCCCGACTTCTTGGACTTCTTCCGCGCCATGATCGACTCCGTGCAACGAGGGGCTGGAAAGAGATGAACGGGACAGTCTACTCGGTCGTCGCCGAACCGACACCGGAGATCGGACGAGGAGGCTCCGTGGAGGTGGCGGGCGGCACCTCTTCTGCCGGGGGACCCTCGCGATCGATCTCCCGGGCGAGCGCGCGCATGACGACGGTGGCCGCGATGAACAGAACGCACGAGAGCGCGAAGACGTACCGAGGATCACCCGTCGCGTCCGAGAGCCAGCCTCCGAGAGGATTGCCGACGAGGGCGCGCAGCCCCACCAACGCGACGTGGATCTGCATGTACGCGGCCGCGAGCCGCGAGCTCGGCGCGAGAG
>JAGQRC010000226.1 GCA_020425835.1 Planctomycetota bacterium
AGCCTCCCCCCTCGCGCGGAGCGCGACCATCAGGATCGAAATGTCGGCCGGGGTCACGCCGGCGATCCGGCCCGCTTGGCCGAGCGTCGCCGGTCGGAAGCGAGCGAGCTTCTCGCGAGCCTCCGTGCGGAGACCCGGAATCGAGTCGTAGGGCATCGACTCCGGGAGCCGCCACTCCTCCATCCGACGCGCCTTCTCGATCTGCGCATGCTGCCGGTCGATGTAGTGCTCGTACCTCGCGCTGATCGCGACTTGCCTCTTGACGTCTTCGGACAGTGCGCCCGCGTCTTCCGGAAGCCACCCCACGACATCTTCGAAACGGGCCCCGGGTCGACGCAGACGTTGGATCAACGGCTCACCGGCGATCCGGCGCTCTCGGAGCAGCTCCAGCGTCCCATCGATCTGCGCTCGCTTCTTCCGTACCACGTCCGCCTGTCGGGGATCGACCAGCCCGAGGGACTCCCCGATCTCGACCAGCCTCAAGTCGGCGTTGTCGTGGCGGAGCAGGAGCCGATACTCCGCGCGGGCGGTGAACATGCGATACGGTTCCCGCGGATCGCAGCGCACCAGATCGTCGGCGAGGACACCGATATAGGCTTGGTCCCTCGAGAGCTCGAACGCCGGCTCGTCGCGCAGAGAGCGCACGGCGTTGACGCCGGCGAGGAACCCCTGCACCCCGGCCTCCTCGTACCCCGAGGTCCCACAGATCTGACCCGCCATGTAGAGCCCGTCCACGCGCCGAGTCTCGAACGTGGTGCGGATCTGATGCGGCGGGAAGAAGTCGTACTCGACCGCGTATCCGTAGCGGAGGAACTTCGCCCCCGCACAGCCCGGGAGCCGTCGAACGATCTCCTCCTGAACGTCGGACGGAAGGCTGGTCGAGATGCCGTTGACGTAGATCGAGTCGCCGTCGCGCCCCTCCGGCTCGAGGTGGACGGTGTGGCCGCTGCGGTCCGGAAAGCGCACGACCTTGTCCTCGATCGACGGGCAGTAGCGCGGTCCGATCCCCTCGATGTTCCCGCTGTACATCGGCGAGCGATCGAGGTTGTCGCGGATCACCTCGTGGATCGTCTCGTCGGTCCGCGTCACGTGACACTGCACCCACTCCCGGCGCGGCGGCGGCAGGAAGTGGGAGAACCCGTCCGGCTCGGCCTCGCCCGGCTGCGGCGTGAGCACGGAGAAGTCGATCGAGGCGCGCGAGAGCCGCGGCGGAGTCCCGGTCTTCAGGCGGCCCGCCTCGAACCCGAGGCGCTCCAGCTCGCCCGACAACCCGACGACCGCGTCCTCGCCGATCCGACCCCCGGTGGTCTTGGACTCTCCGGTGTGCATCAACCCTCGCAGGAAGGTCCCGTTCGTCAAGATCACGCGACGCGCCCGGACTTCGGAGCCGTCCGCCAGAACGACGCCGCGGACGCCCCCCGATCCGATGAGCAGACCTTCGACGGAGCCCGCGATGACCGTGAGTCCCTCCGTCGCCGCGAGCCTCGCCTGCATGGCGCGCGCGTAGGCATCCTTGTCGACCTGGGCTCGAAGCGACTGGACGGCCTCCCCCTTCGACGTGTTGAGCACGCGGTACTGGATCGCGGTGTGATCCGTGACCTGCCCCATCGCTCCACCCAGAGCGTCGAGCTCTCGAATCAGTTGCCCCTTGCCCACCCCCCCCATGGCAGGGTTGCAGGAGAGCGCGCCGATCGTCCCCGGGTTCAAGGTCACGAGGGCGACCCGGACCCGATGGCCGGCACGATGTTGCCCCATGCGCGCGGCGGCCAGCGCGGCCTCGCAACCCGCGTGGCCTCCACCGACTACGATGACTTCGAACGGATCGGACATGAGGTCGGACACTCGCTGGCTGCCGTGAAGCACCGCCGTGGGGGTCGGCGAACGACGTATCGTTCGCGGAAAGAAGGAATTGAGGCTCGCGGTCGAGTGCGCGGATCATAGCACCGTCCGGGCCCCTGTCCACCGCCCACGCCTTCGGGTCGACCGCACCACAGCGGCGTTCGAGAGCGGGTCCGATCCGCTATAATCGGCGCCCCGAGAACGACCCTTCCCCCCGATCCGATCGAGGCTCTTCCATGCGACGACTCTGCACCCTGTTCCTCGTGGTGGCCGTCCCCGCACTGTCGGGTGCACAGACTCTTCCCGTGCCCACGACCCTGATCGACTTCTTCCAGCCGGGAACACAGCCGCTCGCGATGGTGGATCCCGTGATCGGCGGAACGGGCTGCACGACCTGTCATGCGGGCTTCGATCCGGAGACGGCCCCGTTCGACCACTGGCAGGTGAGCATCATGGCGCAGGCGATGCGCGACCCACTGTTCCACGCCTGCCTCGCCGTCGCCAACCAGGATGCGCAGTTCGTCGGCGATCTCTGCCTGCGCTGCCACTCGCCGATCGGATGGCTCGATGGAAACAGCACCCCGACGGATGGCTCGGCGATCTCGGGCGTCAGCGAATACGACGGGGTCACCTGTCACTTCTGCCATCGGATGGTCGATCCCGTCTACCAGCCCGGCGTCAGCCCGCCCGACGATTTCGGCATCCTGAACGGCCTGCTCGACCCGGTCACCGACTCCCACAGCGGACAATACGTCGTCGATCCGCAAGACCGTCGCCGCGGTCCGTTCGATCTCGTCCCGGGATTCGCGTTCCACGAGTGGCGAAAGTCCCCGTACCACTCGGAGTCGAGGATGTGCGGCACCTGCCATGACGTGAGCAACCCCGTGTTCGAGAAGGTCGGGAACGACTACGTGCCCACCGATCTCGATCAGCCGCACCCGACGCACGATCGTTACCAAGAGTTCCCGATCGAGCGGACCTACAGTGAGTGGCTGCAGAGCGCCTTCGCCACGGGACCGATCGACATGGGCGGACGGTTCGGAGGGAATCAGAGCGCGGTCAGCACCTGCCAGGACTGCCACATGCCGAGGACCACGGGGTACGCGTGCACGTTCTCCGGAAGCTCGGTGTTCCGGACCAACTTGCCCCAACACGACTTCAACGGATCACACACCTGGGTCCTCGACGCGATCGACAATCTCGACTTCACGATGGAGATCTACCAGGATCCCGCCTACATGAACCCCGTCCAGCTCGCCGCCGCGAAGGATCGCAACATCTCGATGCTGGAGAGAGCGTCGGACCTCGAGTTGACCCAGACCGGCGCAGACCTGCAGGTGCGAGTGATCAACCAGACCGGGCACAAGCTCCCGAGCGGGTACCCGGAGGGACGTCGAGTCTGGGTCAACGTGCGATTCCTCGACGCCGGAGGCGCACTGGTGCGCGAGCACGGCCACTACGACTCGACGACGGCGGACCTGACCACGACCGACACCAAGGTCTACGAAACCCACCTCGGCCTCGACGCCACGATGGCGGGGGTGACGGGTCTCCCGGAAGGGCCTTCGTTCCACTTCGCGCTCAACAACAAGACTTACAAGGACAACCGGATCCCCCCGCGGGGCTTCACCAATGCCGGCTTCGCGTCCGTGCAAGCGGCCCCGGTCGGGTACAGCTATCCGGACGGGCAATACTGGGACGATACCGCCTTCCCGATTCCCACCGACGCCACCCAGGCCGAGGTCACGATCTACTACCAGACCGCGTCGAAGGAATACATCACGTTCCTCCGCGATGCGAACACGACCAACAACGCGGGCGACGTCCTCCACGCGCAGTGGGAGCTGCTGGGCAAGGGCCCACCCGTCGTGATGGACAACGCGACCATCGCCTTCACCGATGCAGAGTTCGTCCGATCCGACTGCAACCAGGATGGTGGCTTCGACGTGAGCGATCCGGTGGCGCTTCTCGGCGTCTTGTTCACGCTCGCTCCGACCCCGACCTGCCTCGACGCATGCGACGTCAACGACGACGCGGCCCTCGACATCTCCGATCCGGTCTACTCGCTGGCGGCGCTGTTCTCGGCCGGCGCGCTCCCCACGGCCCCCTACCCGAACTGTGGACCGGACCCGACCTCGCCGGACGGGCTCTCGTGCCTCGAGTCCACCTGTCCCTGATTCAGCGCGAGCCGCGCCAGCGCGGCCCACGCCGGTTCGCACGGCCGCCTCCGTGAAGGTCCGAGAAGATCGGGTTCCCGATCCAGTTCGGGGTTCGGCGCCCCTCGCCGTCCTGCCGAAAGATGGAGCGGGAGGGTCCGAACGGGGCGAGGATGCCGGGTCCACTTCTCTGCGTCGGAGAGTCCACGGTGTGGAGGCACATCGTGGGGAATCTCGCGAACGATCGCGGACTGGAGGTCTGCTACGTGGAGGGCGCGTGTGCCGCTCTCGCCGAGATCTGTTGCCGGATCCCGATCGGCATCGTCACCGGCTTCGAGCTCCCCGACCTCAATGCGGGGAGCCTGGTCGCCGCCCTGCGGGTCGACCCGAAGACGCGGAGCATCCCGATCGCCGTCCTGACCTCGGGCGACCGCGTCCAACGGCTGGTCTACTACCCCGACGCGGTGATCCGTCGTCAAGGCAACGGCGCAGCCCAACTCGAGGCCTTCTTCGACTGCGTCTTCACCCGGAGCGAGTGCGATCCCGACTCGTCCCCGGCTCGCGTGCTCGTCGTCGAGGACAGCACGACCATCCAGCGGATCGCGGCGCGCTTCCTCCACGTCGCCGGGTACGAGGTGGCGATCGCGGAGAACGGGCGCGAGGCCATCGAGATCATCGAGCAGGAGTCGTTCGATCTCGTTCTGATGGACGTCGAGATGCCGGAGATGGACGGACGCTCGGCGATCGTCGAGCTTCGGGGGCGCGGTCAGAAGATGCCGATCGTCGCGCTGACCGCGCACGACGAAGCGGATTTCGAGGAAGAGGCGCGTTCGCTCGGTTTCGACGGGGTGAGCACGAAACCGATCGACCGGGACCGGCTGCTGGCAACGTGCGCCCGTTACGTGCAGCACTCGACGTGAGACTCACCCAGCTGAGAGTGTCGGGTGCCGACGCTCACCACATGCCGAGCTCCAGGCGAGCCGCCTCCGACATCCGCTCGGGGGTCCAGGGTGGGTCCCAGACGATCTGAACGTCGACGTCCTCGACACCGTCCAGAGCGCGGACCTTCATCTGCACCTCGCCGGGCATGGACTCCGCCGCTGGACAGTTCGGCGAGGTCAGGGTCATCCGGATCACCACCTGGCCAGCGTCGGAGATGTCGATCCCGTAGATCAGCCCGAGCTCGTGGATGTCGACGGGGATCTCCGGATCGAACACCGTCTTGAGGACGCGGATCACGCGATCCTCGTCGGGCGGCGCGGCGGCATGTGAATCGGGTGGGGTCTCTTCGTTCATCGTCGCTGCTCCCTCGGGAAGGTCATTCGGTCGACACCGGCTCGTCGCCGGAGGCCTCGCCACCGCTGGCCTCGAGGGCCGACGCGAGCGTGTGCCAGACGAGGGTCGCGCACTTCACTCGAGTGGGAAACTCGCAGACCCCTTGGAACACTTCGAGCTTCCCGAGGCGGCTGCGGTCCTCGTCGTCGATCGAGCTCGACTCGCCCGTCGGGTCCCCCTTCACCAGCCGGCCGAAGGAGTCGAACAGGGACCTCGCCTCCTCGAGCGACTTCCCGCGGAGGATCTCGGTCAGCATGGACGCCGATGCGGTGGAGATCGCGCACCCCACACCCTCGAACGTCACCTCCTCGATCACTCCGCCGACCACCCGAACGAACACCGTCACCCGATCACCGCACAACGGGTTGTAGCCCTCCGCCTTGTGCGTCGCGTCGGCGAGTTCGCGCAGATTGCGCGGCTGACGATTGTGATCGAGGATCACCTCTTGGTAGAGATCGCGCAGATCGGACATCAGAGACCGAACACCTCTCGGCACATCGCAACCGCCGCGAGGAAGCGGTCGACGTCGTCTTCCGTGTTGTAGCAGCCGAACGAAGCCCGAGCGGTCGCGGTGACCCCGAGCCGTTGCATCACCGGCTGCGCGCAATGATGTCCGGCACGGACCGCGACACCCTCGCGATCGAGAATCGTGCCGATGTCGTGCGAGTGGATCCCCTCGAGGCCGAACGAGACGACCGCGGCCTTCTCCCGCGCCCGTCCGTAGATCCGGATCCCCTCGATCTCCTCGAGCCCACGCGTGGTCCGCTCCACGAGCTGCTTCTCGTGACGTTCGAGATCGGCGAAGTCGAAGCGACCGAGAAAGTCGATGGCGGCCCCGAGGCCGACCGCGCCCTCGATGTTCGGGGTCCCCGCCTCGAACTTGTGGGGCAGGTCGTTGTAGGTCGTCTCCTCGAACGTGACGGTGCGAATCATCTCACCGCCGCCCTGGTACGGCGGCATCGACTCGAGGTGTTCCGCCTTCCCGTACAGGATACCGACGCCGGAGGGGCCGTAGACCTTGTGGCCGGAGAAAGCGTAGAAGTCGGCGTCGAG
>JAGQRC010000227.1 GCA_020425835.1 Planctomycetota bacterium
TTCGCGCTCGGCTTGCCCTGTTCCTCCATGCTCCAAGGACTGTTCAACTCGAAGACTGTCGAGCGGTCGGGCCCGCGGCCTAGCGACGCCTGCGCTTCAGCGGACCGCGATCGATGCGGGTGAGTTCGGGTGTGGCGCGCTCCGCGACCGCTGAGCTTGGCCGGCGTGTTCGTTCGAGCTCGACATGCCCTGTTCCTCCATGCTCCAGGACTGTCCAACTGAAGACTGTCGAGCGGTCGGGCCCGCCTTACGGATGTCTGCGCTTCAGCAGCCGCGATAGGCGCCTCCCCGGTGGCGATCACCGGCACTGCCACACATCCGACAAGGTCCATTTCCCCTCCCTCCGCACGAAGTCGAGATGGAGATGGCGGTACTGGTGACCATGGCCACCGAGCGTGAACTGGGTGGAACCGGTCGGAAAGGACTGCTCTCCATACTTCTCGCGCAGGTCGACCTCCTGATGGAGCTCGACGAGCTTGTCGAAGGTGGTCGGGTTGGCCGAGAGTTGGACTCCGCGAGAGCAGGCCGCCACGAGGCCGGAGCGGTCGTCTGCTTCGACGCAGCGAACGATGAACTCGAGCGCACCGGCCACCGACTCGAAGGGTTGCCCCGCGTGCAGCGGCGGTTCCCCGAACTGGGGCTCGGCGGTCAGGCTCTCCACGCACTCCCGGATCCGCGCTCGCACCGAACTCCATTGCCGTTCGGTCGCCGCACCGATCGCAACGGTGATCACTCCGTCCGCTCGAACGGCCTTGGCGTACCAATGGAGCGATAGCCCCTCGGACTCCCCGCGGTACTCGAACAGCGCGGTGGCATCGTCGGGCCGATGGGTCGCGATCGGCTCGAGCCCGTCTGCCGTGAACTCCGTTTCGAACGCGTTCGCGAACGCCTCGATCGTTCCGTCCGGCTCGGCGCGCACGACTCGAACGGTGACGTTCGGTGCGAAGCCGTCGGATGGCGGGAGAAACAGGGTCATGACCGGGTGGGAGGTCGCTTCGGGGCGGGCTTGGAGTGGCCGTATCGAGAACCCGACGGTGTCGAGGTGGAGCCGCGGGGGGGACACCGATCCCAGGGCGAAGCCCGCGACCATCGTGAGTGGAACGACGAAGACTCTCATGGTGACCTCCAGGTCAGTCGGTTTCGGTTCACGAATCCGCGAGGTTCCGCGCTCGGCGCCCTCGGAGCGCGGAGAGGGCGCGCCGGGAGCGGACCGACCGCGGGAAGTTCCGATCGGTCCGGCGGAATTCGAGACTGCTCGAGAGGGAGCGGCGACGAGGACAAGGCGCGGAAGCCGTGGCGCTGGACCGACGGGGAGCCCCGGGCTCAACGCGGCGCGTCGCGCTCGGCAGCGTCGGGAGCAGACCTGGAGGTGGCGCCTCGGCGAAACCGACGGATGTTGCATGCGGGTGGGGACAAACGGCCGGCCGATACGCATGTACGGCGGGGAGTCCGTGGTTCAACGGGGCGCACCGCGCTCGGCAGCGTCGGAGGCGACCCGGAGGTGGCGCATCGCCGAGCCGATGGATGTTGCATGCGGCTGGGGCCAAACGGCCGGCCGAGACGCATGGACGTCGGGGAGCTCCTGGCTGAACGCGGCGCACCGCGCTCAGCAGCGTCGGAGGAGACAGGGAGATGGCGCATCGCCGTCACCCGACGCCTGCTGCAGCGCGGTGGCGCTAGACCGCCGGCCGACGCCCTCGACGATGGGACAGCCCTCACCCGGCGGTCTAGCGCCAGATGGACCGCATTCCCAAGAGTCGCCGCAGCTGCTGGCCGCGGAGGTAGCGGATCAGGGAGGTGTCGGGAACGCGGGGCTCGCGCTGGATGAACGCCTTGAAGTAGCCCCAGATCACACCGAGCGTGGCGACGATGTAGGGCTTCTTCGTGATGCGGGCGAACGCCTTGGTCATGAGGTAGAGCGGGTGGTAGCCGCAGATGTAGCTCGCCCGACCGTTCTTCACCCAGTTGCTCCACTGGCCCGCGGCGTCGCCGGTGAAGCGAAACTGCACGAGCTTCGCGTCGTCGAAACTCTGAGTCTTCCAACCGAGCTGGTTCGCCTTCACCTCGTCCAACGTGTCCCAACCCGGGACGCGATGGAGTCCGCCGATGGCTTCCCAGCACGCGCGTCGGTAGATCTTGGTGGCGCCGCGCACGTGGAAGCGCGGGTGCTTCTCGAGGACTTGTCGACCATCGATGCAGTTGTAGATCACCCCGCCACCGATCCCCAACTCCGGGTCGGCCTCAAGCGCGGAGAGGCAGCGCTCGAAGTAATCCGCGTCGAACTCGAGGTCGCAGTCGAGCTTGACGAGGTACTTCCAGTCGGAGGTCTGGATCGCGTCGAAACCGGAGTAGAAGGCCTCCATCACGCCGGACCCCGCGGCACGGTGGCCACGATCATCGCGATGGACGACGCGCAGGCGGGTGCTCTCCTGCGCGCGCCGGTCGACGATCTCGGCGGTTCGGTCGGTCGAGCCGTCGTCGACGATGACCCACTCGACCGGCGCCCACGTCTGGCCCAGCACGCTGTCGATGGTCCGCTCGACGAATTCCTCTTCGTCGCGGGCCGGGGTGACGATGACGTAGGGCGGAGGGGAGTCCATCGTCGAGCGAGTCCGTCCAGCGGTTTCGGTGATCGGCATGCGCGGTTCGTCTCGTGGGGGTCGGCCGGGCAACGAACGGACTCCGGCCGGCGGGGCGGGTCCAGCTCTTCTCTCCACGTCGACCGCCGACGGCGCGGCACTTTAGCGTGGATCCCCGTGGAG
Organism: Planctomycetota bacterium; assembly: GCA_020425835.1. The sequence continues at coordinate 2,763 of JAGQRC010000227.1, forward strand.
CTGAACCCGGGCTGCCCGTCAGCCCCGGGCGGTTCTCGCGCCAGCGACCGGGACCCCTGCGAACGCCCCGTGGAGAACGGGCTTGCGCGCGGAGCGCCGGTCTTCGAGACTCGGCGATCCGAAAGCGGAAGCGAGGCGACATGGGACGTCGAGGCGGGTTCTCCAATCGCGAACGAATCGAGCGGCTCGCCCTGGAAGCGGAACTTCGGGCGAAGGAGAAGGCGGAGGAGGCGGCCGAGCGCACTGCGCGGCCCGGCGGGGACAGGGCCTCGACCAAGAGGACATCCGCGAAGACACCGGCGGCCGGGGGACGGATGAAGATCGTCTGGTCCGTCCTCGATCCGGGCTACCGAGTGGTGGAGTCGTTCCCCTTCCCACGGAAGTCCGACGCCGAGAAGCGGGCGCGCGAGTTGTCCGAGTCGACCGGCAAAGAGCACTTCGTCCGCGAGCAGAAGGTCCCCGCGTGAGTTCGCGACGTCGGACGGTCGACGCGCTGGTGTCGGGCGCGACGCTCGACGTCGCCCGACGGCTGATCGGCGCACGTCTCGTCCACGACAGCGCGAATGGGCGAACCGTCGGACGGATCGTCGAGACCGAGGCGTATCTCTCGGAGCGAGATCCCGCGTCGCACTCCGCCGGTGGGCGGACGGCGCGCAACGCGTCGATGTTCCTCAGCGCCGGCCACGCGTACGTGTACCGCATCTACGGGATCCACCACTGCTTCAACATCGTGACCGGTCCGGAAGAGTGCGGCGAGGCGGTGCTGGTGCGCGCCCTCGAGCCGCTCCGAGGGTTCGATCTCATGGAGCAGCGTCGATCGGTCGACGACCATCGTCGATGGTGCGATGGGCCCGGGAAGTTGGTGGAGGCGATGGGCATCGGACCCGGACTCGACGGCGTCGATCTCGCCGAGGGTCCGTTGCAGCTCTGGGCTCCCGAGTCCACGTGGCGGGGAGGAAGGATCGTCAGCGGCGGTCGAATCGGACTTCGCAAGGGGGTCGACCTCGACTACCGTTTCCATCTCGACGCGTGCCCCTGGAGGTCGAAGGGAGTGCCGAGTGGGCGAGCCACACGACGAACGTCGCGCCATGATGGAGCAACTGGTGACCGACGCGGTGGGCGTCGCGCTGTCGGGCGATGACCCTCCCGATCTCGATCGCACGATGCTGATCGACGCGTCGAGCCTCGAGGATGACGAGGGCGGGACGCTGCTCGGCGTCAAACAAGCGCTGCTCGATTCGACCGATGCCATTCTGTTCTGTGAGACGGAGATCCCGGGCGGTGCGGCGCGGTTCCACCGGGCGCGGTCCGAGCGCGGGGATGGCGAGCTGACTGTGATCTGCCGGGTCGACGGCGAGGTCTGGGTGATGAACGCTGGACCGGATGGGATCGCCGCCGAGTGAACCGCGGGATCGGTCGCGCGCGCCGACCGTCGGGGCTGCTATCTGCGGCCGCGCCCCCGAGGTGTCCCTGACGAGGAGGAGCATCGTGCCGGCTTGGGAAGTGAACCAACCTTGGGATCGGGAGCAGATCCGCGCGTATCGGACCTACGTGCCGCGGCGTGTCGCGCGGTTTCAACGGCTCGACCAACGGTTCACCTGCGAAGACCTCGCCCTCGAGCTGATGATCGAGTTCGCCGCTGAGCACGAGCTGCCGCTGCTGATCGCCAACGGCCAGTACTCGCGGGGGATCGGTCCCGGATCGTTCGAGGATCTGGCCGAGTTGAAGCGCGTCGCACTGCGGACCAGCGCGGCCATCGACATCCTGAATCCGATCAACACGGTCGAGGTCGAAGGAACCGTCGAGGGCGACCCGCGGAGCCTCCGTCGCGCTTTGCCGGGCGATCTCATCTTCCTCGACTACAGTGAGCGCTGGAACCACATCCAGGTGGTGACCTTCGTCGACGGAGACGGTGTCGAGATCGCTCAGGGCAACCTGGAGTCCCCGTGTGGAGCACTCCGTCTGCTCTTCTCCGACATCGGGGATCCCCAGGACTCCTGTTATGCCGGGTACCCGATCCACGACTATGCGTACGACTATCAAGGGATCTACAGCCGCGACGGGCATGCGGTCTTCGCGAACAAGAGCGCCCGGGTTCGCCGCTGGAACTTCGACGGGTGGAACACCGCGTGGGAAGAGAGCGATCCCCGCGTCCGCCTGAACATGGCGCCGCCGTCGCGCCCCGGGAGCGGGAGGCGCTGAACCTCGGCTCCATCCCGCGCCCTCGGAGGCGCGGAACGCCGGTCGGGCTCAGCGGCAGCGCAAGCCATCCGGTGTCGGATCGATACCGCTCTCGGGATAGGGCTCGGGTAGCGGCGCGCCGTCGAGGAAGAACGTCTCCAACATGCTCAGCGCGTCGTCGAGAGTGAGGGCCCCGTCATCGTCGGCGTCGCAGGCGTCGGCGCAATCCGGAACGGAGAGCCCCTCGTAGAGGTGCCCCAACAGCGCGATCGGGTCGGCGAGGTCCCGCGCTCCATCGGAGTTGCAATCGCCGCGATCGAAGGGGTCGGACAGAGGGCCGACGGTGAGCAGCTCGAAATCGTCGAGGTTCCAGCCGCCGAACTCCACGAGACCGTTGGTCTCGAGCTCGAACCGAATGTCCACGGCGGGGTTCCCATCCGCCCAGGGCGCGATGTCGTGGGTCACCTCGACCCAGCTCGTGTCGATCCAGTCCTTCGTCGAAGGGTTCTGCCAGATCACTGTCCCTTCGACGACGACTCGCGCGATGTCGTACGGAGCGCGCTCCACCGTCAACCAGCGGCGATAGCGGAGCTTCGTGTTCGAGCGACCGCTCAGGTCGATCGGCGGGAGCACGAGCGCGTTGTGCGAGTCCGAGGGGTAGTCCCCGTTCCAGCCGAAGGGGTTGAGGTCGTTCCCCCAGACGTACGGCGGTGACGACGCGACCAGCGGATCCCAGGGGTTGGTGCCCTGGACATTGGGCGTCCCGCGTTGCCAGTCGTCCTGACCGGCCGCTGCGGAGTGGGAGAACCCTCCCGCCGTCGAACCGACCGGCTCGAAGAAGATGGTCTCCAGCGCGCCGACCAGGAACAGGGGTGGATGGTCGGGAGCTCCCTCGGGATAGGACTGGGCGTGCCCGAGGGCATCGGTGGCCGTGTAGAAGTAGTGCACTCCGGCGGGGGCGAGTTGGCCGGGGATCGATCCCTCGTAGGTCCCGGGCGCGGTCTCCGCGAGGTCGATGTTCGATACGCCGCCGTCGGTCGACACCGTGAGCGTCACGGACTGAACCGGCGAACCCGACAGCGACGCGACCTCGATCGAGACCGGATAGGGGCCGATCTCGTCGACGGTGTCGGGCAACGGTGTCGCTTGCATCGCGAACCACTCGAACGCGGGTGGCTCCAGGCCGTGCGCGGCGAAGCCCGACAGGATCGCGTCGTCGTGCGGTGTCCCGTTCAGGATGTTCCCATCGTCATCGTCGGCCATCAGGACATCGATGACCAGCTGTGGCGCGATGACGCCGGTCTCGAACACCATGTGGTCGAGCCAGAGACGACGACAGATCGCCAGCGCCTCGGCACGATCGAGGGTCAGATCGAGCGTCTCGAGGATGTCCCAGAACGTCCCCGCGATGATCAGCCCCGCGGTGTGGATCTCGGCCA
>JAGQRC010000022.1:0-5921 GCA_020425835.1 Planctomycetota bacterium
CACCATCGCGCCCCGCGCACCGCCGAGTTCGACCCGACCGGCGAGCGCGTCGTGACCGCGTCGCTCGATGGGCTGACGCGCGTGTACCGTCTCCCCGACACCGAACCCGCCCTGGTGCTCGCCGGACACGACAACGATGTGCGCCACGCCCGGTTCAGTCCCGATGGCCGGATCATCGCGACGAGCTCGTGGGACCAGACCTGCCGGCTGTGGGACGCCGCGAATGGAAAGCTCCTGCGCGTGCTCTCCGGGCATCGTCAATCGGTGGAGTGCGCCGACTTCAGCCCGGACGGTCGAACGATCGTGACGGGATCGTTGGACGGAACCGCGCGGCTCTGGGATGTCGAGTCCGGAGAGACGATCGCGGTGACCCCGTTCCCGAGCCCGGTGTACACGGTGGCGTTCCGCCGCGATGGTCGCGAGTTCGCCGTCGCAGGAGACGCGGATGTCGTTCGGTTCTGGCCCTACCCCCCGCGCTCGATCTCGGAAGCGGGAACGTTCCGCCAGCTGTCGCCGATCGAGCGCGCCCGCTACGGACTGCCGTCGAGCGACGAGCCGAGCGAGTCGGGCCCGAGCAGCGCCGCACGCGGAGCGAACGACGTCGCCAACGACCTCTGGCAACGGCTGCGGGATCTCGACGAACCCACCGCCGACGACGGGCCCGCGGGAGAGCGAGAACGGATCGAGGTGGAGCTCGCGACGTTGACCGAACGGACGAGTCCCGAGTACACCGAGCTCCTCTTCGCGGTCCTGCACACGCGCAGCGGAGCGTGGCAACTCGCGCTCGACGAGGCGGAACACTGCAACCGGCGATCGCTCGAGCGGACCGGTCGCGAGGATCCGGTGGCGCTCGCGACCGAAGGCCTCGCGCTCGACGCGCTCGGCCAACGCGATCGAGCTCGGACGAAAGTGGAGGCCGCGGAGCGGCTGACGCACGAGACGCCGTGGACCTGGTCGGGGGATCCCGACCCCGCGAGCTACGTTCGGTCGGCGTTGCGGCGAGTCGGGGGAGCACCATGACGGAACCCCATCCCGAGCGTGTCCCGTCGATGGATGACGACTCGATCGACGCCCTGCTCGAGACGCAACTTCCGCGACTCGCGAACTTCGTCCGGGCCCAACTGGGCGCCAAACTGCGGGCCCGGGAATCGGTCTCCGACATCGTGCAGTCGGCGGCGCGGGAAGTCCTCGAAGATCTGCGTGCGCTCCCGACTCCGAGCCGGGACGAGCTCCGCGCCTGGCTCTATCGCGCGGCCGAACGCAAGCTCATCGATCGGGCACGCTACTGGAACGCGGAGCGTCGCGACCCGAATCGCGAGACGAACCCGGAGGGCGGTGAGACGACCGAGGTCTTCGAGGACCGAAGGCGCCCGGCCGACGATGATCGACCGAGCGCCCCGTTGCGGACCGCGGAGGAGCTCGAGCAGCTCTCTCGCGCCCTCGACAGTCTGACTGCCGAGCATCGCGAGATCATCCTCCTCGCGCGCATCCTCGAGCTGCCGCACGCGACGGTCGCCCAACTGATGAACCGCAGCGAGGGAGCGACCCGCATGCTGTTGGTGCGGGCGCTGACCAAGCTGACCGAGGTGATGTAGTCGAGAGCTCGGGACGGCGGTGCCGCGCACCTCCCGAGCCACGGCACCTCAGGGGCACGGGTCGAACGGGTTCGGCTCCATCCGATCCACGAGTGCGCCGAGTGGCGTGGAGATCGTGAACGAGACCGACTCGTGCTGGTGGTGCGCCGTCGCTTGCACCTTGTGGACGATCCCCGGCGTCAGACTGATCGCGACGATGCCGCCGGACGGTGTGATCTCGATCCCGTCGATGTAGAAGCGGGGCGACCCGTTGCCGCTGTACTGCAGCTGGATCGTCGACGATCCCGAGCCGGGCTCGTTGTAGACGTAGGTCGTGAGCAGGTGCGCCGTGTCCTGCCCCGCCGAGAGCGACAGCGCTCCGGTACCGTCCCCGATCAACGTCGGCGATCCCCAACAGCTCCCCGGCCAGGGACAGTTGCCCGATCCACAGAGCGGCGCGCCCTCGAGGTCGACCGAGAAGGTGTCGTGTCCCGCGTCGCAGCCGAAGCTCTGCTTCGTCCAGAGGTTCGATCCCCCGAACGGGTCACACTGCTCGATCGTGAACTCCGAGGTGACGCCGACACGGAATGGCATCGGCGGTTGGGAGAGGAACCGCGCCTCGTACGCGATCGGCGCCGGAGACTGCGTGCCGGGTTGCCATTGGAGCCCGCCCGCGATGATCGCGTCGAAGATGTCGACGGCGGCGTCGCCGGCGAGCCCGGTCACCAGACCGTCCGGGAAGCCATCCGCAGAGGCGCCGATCACCAGGAAGTCGACGGACGAGTTCGCGAGCACCGCCTCGCTCGAGGGAGAGATGCTCCCGGAGATCCCATCGACCGCGGCACTGAAGGCGGCCTCGAGCTCGGAGGCGGAGTACGAGCTCTCGATGATCGCGACGACGAGCCGGCCGTAGGTCACGCGCGAGAGCATCACGGGAATGTCGTCCTGGAACGCGGAGAGATCGGCGCAGCTCACCGCGGACGAGAGGAACTCCGCCCCGCAGAAGTGCGGCGCGTACTCGATCGTGAAGTAGCGCTGGACGAACTTGAGAGCGAGGCGAGTCGTGCCGGAGACGGAGGTCGAGCCGAACTCGAGCCCGGGGAAGAAGTCGAAGAGCTGCGGGATCCCCGCCTCGATCGCGACCTGCTCCGCGGCGATCGCCTCGTGGAACTCCAGGGAGAAGGAGACCGACGGCGGCGCTCCGCCGATCGCGCCGTCGACGATGTCGTGAACCGCCGAGGCGAGCGTGAACAGCGTCGGGTTCTCGACGACGATCGACTGCTGATCGGTGTCCAGGTCGACGGTTCCGATCTCGACCGGCGTCTGCGGCAGACCGACCGACGCGGGGAAGCCGGCGATCACCGAGTTCGCGCTGACGATCAGACCGGGGACGACCGTCGGGCCGAAGAAGATGAGCTCGGAGAGGTTGCGAGCGAGACTCACCTGATGCGTGACACAGGTCAACCCACCACAGGTCGTCGTGTAGAGCGGCGTCGACTCGTCGAGTTCGGTGACCTCCGGGTCGAACAGCGGGAGACACGCCTCGAGGGCGTCGCAGTCCCACCCCGGCTCGGGGATGCAGCTCTGGAACGAGTCGCAGCCCAACGCGTCGACCGACGGATCGGGACCACAGCTCGTCGGAGCGGGCAGCGGCCCGAAGCCCTCGAACACGGCCGACAACAGCAACACCGCGTCGGCCAGATTGACGTTGCCGTCGTCGCCGCAGTCGAGCGAGTCGGCGCAGAAGATCGGGAGCTGGTCGAAGAGGCAGCCGAGCAAGACGACCGCATCGGCGACATCGGTGACCGAGTCCTGGTTGACGTCTCCGCGCACGAAGTCATCCACCGCGGGAGCGGCGTCCGCGAGCACGGCGAGCAGCAAGGCGATCGTTGCGAGCGAGAAGCGCATGGGATGGGGTCCTCTCGGGTTCGAGCCGGGTCGGGCCCGCGGGTCCTCCGCGGACCACTGCTCGAGCATGGCGAAAGGACCGGGGATCTCGGGGATCGGTCACAGGGATCGCGAAGCCGCTCGAATCGATGGCGCCGTCGTCGTCGGTGTCGCCCGCATCCTCGCAGTCGATCGCGGCACCTCTCGCGCTGTCGCCCGCGTCCGCGGTCCCGTTGCGGTCGCGATCCTCTCGCCCACGTTCCGGCGGCGGACCGCAGCGAGGTCCGCGCCCCGAGACACGGTGGGGCCGCGAACTCCCCGCGGGTCGCCGCGCGCAAGCGATTGTCGGGGGGCCACTTGGAACGTGTCTGTCACGGACCTGTTCGGTGGCTGGCGGGGGCGCCCCTTCGAGGTGTGGACGCGGGGGATCGCCCCTCGCCCTCAACCTCGAAGCTCGGCCGGCGAGGTCCGCCCGCCGGCTCCCCGAAAGGACTCCTCCCATGTTCGCACGCGCTCTTCGCCCCACGGTCGCCGCTCTGGTTCTGTCGCTCGGTCTCGTCGGTTGTGGTGGGGGTGGTGGCGGCGGCGGCAGTGCGCCCGCCGTTCCCGCGGTCGGTGGCGCCTACGCCGTGACCACCAGCATCCTCGACGACCCCTGCTCCGGTCTCCCGGCCGGCACGATCACCGGTTTGGAGATGGTCGAGATCCAGCAGAACGGCACGCAACTCCGCGTCGTCGCCCAGGACGGTTCGATCCTCGCCGCCGGGACCATCGACGCCGGCGGTCGAGCGCAGCTCCAAGGCACCGGCGGCGACGCCTCCAGCGTCGTCCTCCAGTTCTCCGGTGAAGCGTTCACCGGAACGTCCGACGAAGTCGACGCGGGCTGCACCACGCGGATCGCGATCGACGGCACGCTCAACGGCGTGATCGATCCCGGCATGCTCCCCCTCTCAGCGGACTTCGACGCGTCCACGACCTCCGGTCCGGCGCCGCTCTCCGTCGGGTTCACCGACCACTCCACCGGCAACCCGATCTCGTGGTTCTGGAGCTTCGGGGACGGCGAGTCCTCCACCGAGCAGCATCCGTCGCACGTCTACGCCCTGGAGGGTCCGTTCGACGTCGCCCTCACCGTGATCGACGCCGACGGCAACGAGGACACGATCATCCGCTCCGGTCTGATCCAGGTCTCCCCCGCCGCGCCCACCGCACCGACCTGCGTCCAAGGAGAAGTCTTCCTCGGCACGGCCGCCGCGGTGGGTGACGACTTCACCGCCGAGAACTCCTTCGACACCGGCTGCGGCGTCGCTGGCGTCGGCGGTGGACGAGACGTCGCCTATCTCTTCGTCGCTCCGATCGCCGGCGTCTACGTCTTCAACACCTTCGGCTCCGACTACGACACCGTCCTCGGGATCGTCGCCGACGACTGTGCGACCACCTTTGACTGCGACGACGACGACTCCGGGACCTTCCAGAGCGTCGTCGGGATCGAGCTCGACGCCGGCCAGCAGGTCGTCGTGGTGATCGACGGCTACGTCGACGGCTCGCAGGGCAACTACGTCCTCAACATCCACCGACTCCACGACGCCGTCGGCGACGACGTCTCCCTCGGCAGCGCGGCGGCGACCGGTAGCACCGACGGCCTCGCCGACCGATTCGCCCTCAGCTGTGTGCCGGACGGATCCGACGTCGCGTTCGCCTTCGCGGTTCCCTTCGACGGCACCTACACGATCGACACCGTCGGCTCGAACTACGACACCGCCCTCGGTGTCTTCTCCGCCGACGGCTCGATCGAGATCGCCTGCAACGACGACGGCGGACCCGGCACCCTCTCGAGCCTCTCCCTCGACCTCCAGGCCGGCGAAGTGATCACGATCGTCGTCGACGGCTACGCCGGGAGCACCGGCGACTACGTCCTCAACCTCGACAACTGATCGTTGGGCACCTATCGCCCGGGGCCTCGACGCGAAAGCGTCGGGGCCCTTTGTCGTTTCGAAGCGCGCCCATCGTTTCCGGCAGCGGGCAACGAAGCGCGATGCAGAGAGCCGGCGAGCGCCCCCAGGGTCTCGCCGGCTCGTTCGAAAAGGACTGCAGTGTGTCTGGGACCCGAGGAGCTCAGGGCATGCAGCTCGAGACCGCGCACTCCAACGCGTCCGCCGTCGGGTCCGGTCCGCAATCCGGGAACGGTGCGGCCGGCGACGCGCCGCCGGAGAAGATGTAGCTCAGGACGAAGATCGCGTCGCCGATGTCGACGCCACCGTCATCGTTCGCATCCGCGGCGGATCGACAACTCGGTGCCGCCCCTCCGGAGAAGATGTAGCTGAGGATGAAGATCGCATCGCCGATGTCGATGCCGGAGTCGTCGTTCGCATCCCCACGAGTGAATTGCGGCAGCGTGCCGCTCGCCAGCAGGAACGGAACATCGATCGTGATCACGATGCAGAGCTTGCAGTGATGGAACTT
>JAGQRC010000022.1:5934-14645 GCA_020425835.1 Planctomycetota bacterium
AAATGATCGTGAAGTCGGTGGGGCCGCCACCCAAGTCGACACCGCTCGGCGCCGGCGCGCCGAGCGAGATCACCGTGTCCCCCACGATCAGATCGGCGCTCTCGTAGTCGACGGGATTCGTCCAGCTCAGGATCACGTGACCGCTGAGCGGATCGACCTCCGCTGCGAGGTCCTCGATCGGCGGGATCGTGTACGGGGTCGTCGTCGCTCCGAGGATCACCAGCTCCGGGATCCCGATCGTCGACAACTCCAGCGACTCGATCGACGTCACCTCGGTGCTGCCCTCGGCGATCACGCGGATCTCGTCGCCGAGCAACACCATGCCTCCGACGGTGAAGACCCGTTGCGCGCTCCACTCGAGCCAGAGACAGAGGAGTGGCCATTGGTTCAGCTTCCCGCAGCCCGGCGGGAAGACGTTGTCCTGCACTTCGATCACCGGGTCGACGAGACCGGGGAGCGTTGCGACGAGCACGCCCTGGTCGTAGACGTCGATGCGCTGCGACGTCGACCCGATCGGCGAGTAGTCCGGCGTGATCGACAGGCTCGCGCCGAGATCCTCGACGGCGACCGAGCCGAGGAACTGGCTCGACCCGGCGACCGCGCCGTGCGCGCCGACGACGAGCGTGGAGCCGATCGTGCCGGGTGGCGCGACGACGGGCCCGAGCGTGAGCGAGCACTCGGAGCTGAGTGATCCGAAGTCGACCTCGACCCCGTCCTCACCGGAGGATCCGAGGTTGTCGATGCGCAGCTGGGTCGTGCCGCTGATCGAGGTCGTTCCCGATACCACACCTCGGCCGTGGATCACCGTACCGCCCCCGTAGGTCGGGACCGACGTGAGGACCGGCTTCTCCTTCTCCTTGCCGACGACGAACTGAGGCATCCCTTGGCCGGTGATGTCGAGCTGGGTCACTGGCTCTGCGACCGGCGGCCCTTCGACCTCGATCTCGAGACGATCGATCACGTGCAAGGCGTCCGGGCTCGGGTCGTCGTACAACGCCACCAGACTCTCCTGGAAGTGAATGCGCCGGAGGATCGAGGAGCCCCAAGAAGACTCGTACCGGATCTTCTGGATCGCGGGGAGCAGCAGCGCGACGGTGGTGTCGCCGGTGAGTCCGGACATCTCGAACGCCGGAAGATCACCGAGCGCGCCGCGCAGCGTGTAGGTCACCGGCACGCCCGCGCCGTCCGCGGGTGTGATGCGCAGGCCGTCGAGTTCTCGCGTGCAGCGAATCTCACCGACCGTCGTCGACGTGGACTCTCGGAACGTCAGCGACGATCCCGTCGGCCACGAGCCGAGGTCGGTCTCGATCGGCACCTCGATCCCTCGGAAGACGCCGAGCGCGACGCAGACGCCATCCAGTCCCTTGGATCCGAGTCCGCGCACGTGAAGAGCATCGGCGCTGTTGAGGAGTTCGGCGTCGCCGACGGCGAAGTGCGGGAGTCCGGCGTGGAGCCGCGTGTCGATCTGGACGTAGATCGAGAAGTATCTCCCGAACCGGATGTCGATGATGATCCTCCCGTCGATCCCCAGTGGACCGACGGGGACCGACGTGCTCCCTCCCGGGAGAACTCCGACCAACTCTGCGGTCAGCGCCAGGTCGTCGGTCGTCACCACGGTGAAATCGCCGTACGGGACCGGGTTCGTCCAGTGGAGCACGACGTCCCCCGTGAGGGGATCGATGCTCGGGGCGATCGTCGGGATCGGCAGGTCGTACGGTGTGCTGCTGGTGCTCGTCACCGCGAGCGATGAGATGCCGGCGGTCGCTAGGGTGATCGCGCTGATCGCGTTCACCTCGACGCTGTTCTCGGCGATCACCCGGATCTCATCGCCGAGCACTCCGGGAAGACCGTCGATCGAGATCGAGCGCGAGGTCTCCCACTCCGCCCACAGACAGAGGAGCGGCCATTGGTCGAGCTTCCCGCAGCCGCCAGGAAGGGTTGGACCGTCGACCGTGATCACGGGCGCGACCAGACCAGGGAGCGAGATCACCGGCACACCGCCGTCGTACACCTCGACGAGGTGCGAGGTCGCACCGATCGCGCTGTAGTCCGGCGTGCAGAGCAAGCTGCCGCCCATGTCCTGGATCGAGAGGGTTCCGAGCTCCTCCTCGTTCCCCTGGACGACACCACGCGCTCCGATCGTCAACGTCGAGCCGGGCATGGCGGGATCGTCCGGGACCGGCGGCTCCCAATGAACTTCGCAGGAACTCGAGGGTGCGGGGGGGCGAACCTCGACCCCGTCCTTGCCGGTCGAGCCGAGGTTGTTGATCTGCACCGCGGGCAGGCCGCCGGACGTCACTCCCGGAGAGAGCGTGGCACCGAGGACCGCGCTGAAGCGACTCTCGCCCGTGGACACCGACTCGTCGTCGAGACGAAACGACGAGATCCCCGCTGAAGTGAGCTGCATCGCGCTGATCGTCTCGCACTCCTCGGGCAGACCGAGACAGGGCTCCGTCGGCACGAACCGGATGGTATCGGCGACGACGACCGCTCCCCCCACCGCCGCCTTCACGATGCAGCAGCTCGCGTAGAGCGGCGTTCCGTTGCCATCGCCGGAGCAGAAGCGGAGCGTCCCCGACACCAACGCGGTCACGTCGATCGAGGTCGCGCTCTCTTCGTGGACGATCTCTCCGCCGAGGAGGAGTTGCAGGGTCGGCACGCTGGGAAGCCCCCAGACGAAGAGCGCCCCCCCACCGCCGGTCGCGGTCACGGTCATCTCCGCCCGCGTCACCACGGCTCCGCTCCCATCGGGACCGATGCACCGCGCGGTGACGGATGCGCCCGACGGCAACACGCCGAGGTCGAGCGAAGTCACCACCTCGTGCGACGAGAAACCACCGACCTGGATCTCGACCCCGTCGAGACCACTGGAGCCGAGGTTCGACACTTCCAGTCGCCCGAGCCCGTCGAGTCCGAGAGTGGCGGCGCCGAGCGGATCGTGCGCGAGACCCTCGTACGAGAGGGCGCCGGGTTGCGCGAAGGCACCGACGCCACCGAGAGCGAAACCGATGAGCACGATCGCGAGACGCGACCGCACTCCACGCCACGTAGGGCGACCGACGGAGAAGAACATTGGGGGCTCCTTCCGAGACGCGGGCACAGCGCGGGTGGCCCCGGCGCCGAGGGAGTCGCCGAGGCCACCGCGACCCCGGGGCGTCCCTCGCCCTCGAAGGCGGATGCGGAGGAGGAGCGATCGCGTCACGCGGAGAGTGGGGAATCCAGCGGAGTTCACCGGTTTCCAGAATCGGGTGGCAGTCCCCGTTCGCGATCGTCGCGTCCCTCGAGGCGGGTCCCACGCCCGACACCCGACGGCAAAGGAGGAGGGTCCATGCTTCGAGACGTGATCACGGCACTGACGGTGTTCCTCACGAGCGGCAGCGCGGTGGCGCAACCGTGCGCGACGCTGCCGATCATCGACGACTACGAAGACGGGGTCCTCGCGACGGACTGGGTCGACCTCTCGACCTGCGGCAGCGTCGGAGAGGTCGGCGGTCGGCTCATCCTCGACCGCTCCTGCCCGGCGCCGGGAACGCTGCCCGGGGTCGGGTGGTCGTTGGATGCCGCTCAGTCCCGGATCTGCGGCGACTTCGACATCCGGTTCACCTACGACCTGCTCGGTTGGGGCGGCCCACCCAATCCGGGTTGGCGCTGGCTGACACTTCAGCTGACGCGGGCCGACGATGGCACTTCGTTCGGCGGGGTCGGTCGAGTCAGCACGACCAACGTGTTCTTCCCGCCGCGACAATACCGAGCATGGACGACGTCGACCGATCTCCCACCGGAACAGACCGTCTGGACGGGGGACGATCAGGGGGAGCTCCGCATCACGCGCCTCGGTCCGGACGTCGTCATGTCGTACCGCTCACCCGGTGGCGATTGGACCATCCTCCGATCGGTGACCCTGGATGAGTCCGACGTGATCGTGAGCCTGAACACCGGCTCCGACTTCGATCTCGCGCCCTACCAGTTCGCGATCGACGATCTCCGGATCGAGACTCCGACGATCGGCGCGTGCGCGCCGACCTCGATCGACGAGTTCGAGGATGGCCTCCTCGATCCGACCGCGATCGTCGCGGGATGCGGCTCGGCCGAGGAAGTCGGGGGTGAACTGGTGCTGACCCGGAGCGCGGGCTGCGGCGCGGTCGCCTACCGACAGGACTCCAGCCAGATCGTGCTGTGCGGCGACTTCGATCTGCAGGTGGACCTCGCCGAGGATGCAGCACCCGTTACCGCGGGGCTTCGCTGGTCCGGCTGCAGTCTCTTCCGCGCCTGGGACGACGTTCGCTTCGCGACGATCGAACGCGTCGAGTCCACCGGAATCCCGCCGGGGTGGCCCTCGAGTCGGATCTACCAGTCCCTCCTCCACCAGCCACTTACGTCGCCCGAGATCGCCCCCGCCACCGATGGCGACGAGGCGCTCCGTCTGAAGCGCGTCGGTCTCGATGTCGGGATGTACTACCGCAACTCCGACGGCGACTGGACGCTTCTGCGCTCCGGGCGCATCGGTGACGACCCGATGATCTTCGAGCTCCGGACGAGAACCGATATCGACCCCGCGGCGTACGAGGTGCGTTGGGATCACCTCGTGATCACACAGGCAGTGACGGGGCCGGTCGCGTGGCCGTTCGAGGCGGGAGGGAACGGTCACTACTACGAGGTGCGAGCGACGCCCGACGGCATCACGTACGTCGATGCGAGCCGCGAGGCGTACCGCGCGGGCGGCCATCTGGTGTCGATCACGTCCGACCTGGAGAACGCGTTCGTCGCTCGGCAGACCACGGAGACACCCGGCGCGTGGTTCTTCGAGGACGCGAGTTGGGCGCAACAGCTCCGCTGGGGACACTGGGAGGCGCCGACCGCCCATCGCGCGCTCGGGCCGTGGATCGGAGGGATCCAGCGCGGCATGTCGGGGCTCTCCCACTGCGCGAACGAACCCGACGGCGGGTGGACCTGGGTCACGCGTGAGCCGTTCGTCTACACGGCATGGTCGAGCGGCCAGCCCGACAACACCGTGAACGCCGAGCACTACCTGCAACTCTACGCGCTCGCGGGCGCGTGGGGTGACGAGTGGAACGACGTCCCCGTCCGGCTCGATGTCGTCGGGGCGCCATTCCTGCTCTCGGGCTACGTGATCGAGTACGAGAGGCTTCCCACCTCCGAACTCCGCACACACATCATGCCGGGGTATCCGAACGCTCCGAAGACCGACCCCGGGGAACGTCGCAAGGTCTGGAGTGGAGTCGAGACCTTGCTCTGGGGAAGCGCCGACAACGGCGACGGCACCGCACTCGGCTTCTCCTACGCGTTCACGATCGAGCCGAACCCGAACGTGACCGTGGTCACCGACGGAGACTCGAGCGGCGTGATCACGGATGACCGGTTCATCCACGAGGCGGTCACGCTCACGCTCGCCGGCGGGAGCACCTCCGAGTTCGTCGCAGTGACGCTCACCGTGGATGACGGCGTGGGCCATGTCGACAGTCAACTCGTCGAGCTCCATCTGCTGTCGACAGCGGACCCGCTCGCCGACGAGCCGCTCGAGGCGCAGCGCATCGATGCCGACATCGCCATCGAGGAAGCGTTGCGTTGGCTCTACCTCCGCCAGCGCGCGGACGGCTCCTGGCGCGGCGTCGTGGAGCTCGACGAGGCGCAGGGCGAGTTCCCGGTCGCCGTCACTTCCGCGATCGTCTGGGCATTCGGGAACCAGGGACACACGCCCGGCCTCGATCCCGACGAGAGCATCTACACGGAGGTCGTTCGATCCGGTGTCGACTTCATCCTCGAGCACGCGGTGCGCGGTGGCTTCGAGACGCCGGGCGCCGATCTCTATCGCGGCGCGACCGCGTCAGGAGTGTCCGACCTGAACGAGAACTGCCAGAGCATCGCGATCGACGGCGCGAGCGGCAATCCTCAGCGCTACCACTACGAGACCGCGCTCGCGATCGCCGCGCTCAGCTCGACCGGACGTCCCGACGATCTCGTCCCCCCGGTCGGTGAGGTTGCCGGCATGACCTACCGCGAGGTGGTGGCGGACATGGTCGACTGGTTCGGCGCGGTGCAGGCGACGGACTGGGGTGGCTGGCGCTACTGGGCGGCGTTCGGGGGCAACGACATGTCGGTCTCGAGCTGGGTCTACCTCGCGATGGAGGCCGCCGAGAACGTGTTCGGAGTCGGTGTCCCCGACTGGCTGAAACAGAACGCAGAGACCTTCCTCAACATCGCGCAGACCTACGCGTTCAGCGTCGGGATCCCGTTCGGTTACCAGAATGCGGTCCCACTCGCGTGCTCCGGGTACGGGCTCTCGTGCGAGAACGCGTTCGGGACGACCGGAGGAGGGCTCTCCGGACTGGCGCTGGCCGCATCGGAGGGACCGTTCGTCGTCCCCGGCACGATCCTCGATCTCGGTGCGCCGCCGGTCGACGGCATCGCGAACAAGCGCGCCCAAGCGCTGGCGTTCCTCGGTCACCACTGGGACATCGATGCGATCCCCGCGCAAGCGGGACAGCAGGGTCGCTACCTCGCGGGCAATCTCGGCAACACCTACGCGATGGTGAGCGTCGCGCGCGGCCTCCGGTTGACGGCGCACTCCCTCGGACTGGCTCCGGGTGAGAACCTGCTCCTCACGAAGGATGGCATCCCCTTCGATTGGGAGACCGGCGAAGAGGACGGCTCCGGGATGATCGCCCCGCCCGGCTCTCCGCGCGAAGGTTACGACTCCTACCTCATCCGCACCCAGGTGACGGCCGGCGATTGGGCCGATCGCGGACACTGGGAGCTCTTCCACTACGGCGACGAGCTCAACGCCGCGTTCGCGGTGCTGGTCCTGACTCCCGTCGTCTTCGAGTTCTTCGACGACCTGCCGCCGCGCTGTCGTCCGGGCGGTCCCTACGTCCTCGAGTGCGACGGGGCGGCGACCACGATCACGCTCGACGGATCCTTGTCTCGCGATCCGGAGGGGCTCCCGATCACGTATCAATGGACGACCGACGTGCCCGGCGTCGACATCGTCGGAGCGAGCTCCGCGACGCCACTCTTGACCATCGATCCCTCGCTCTCCGGCGCACAACCGATCGAGATCGAGCTCACCGTCTCCGATGGCGTGCACGAAGCGACGAACTGGGTCGACATCGCGCTGGCCGATCGTCGCCCCCCGCTGCTCACCGTCACCGTCGATCACGGCCCCGCGCCGATCGGCACCTTCGTCCGCGGCGATGCGAACGACGATGGCGTGACCGACATCTCCGATCCGGTCTTCGTGCTGCAGTATCTCTTCCAGTTCGGCGCGAACGACTGTCTCGAAGCGGGGGATGCCAACGACGACGACGCTCTGGACATCTCCGATCCGGTCTACACCCTGCAGTACCTCTTCCAGTTCGGTCCGGAGCCCCCCTTCCCGTTTCCGACGTGCGGCACGGCAGTCTTGGCGCTCGGTTGCGAGAGCTACACGAGTTGCCCTACCCCCGCCGACCTCCCGACCGCGGTCACCGTCGACTTCGCCGCGAGCGACAGCTGCGGGGTAGCGACGGTCATCGCCGAGGTGAGTTCGGATTGCGGCGTCGTGACGCTCGATCCCGCCGACACGGTCATCGTCGACTGCGTCCCGGGGTGCGCGATCGCCGAGCTCGCGGGCTTGCCGCGCGTCGACAGCGACTCCGCGATGCTCTCCATCGTCGCGACCGATGAGCACGGTTCCTTCCAGCGTGTCGAGCTCGCGCTGTGCGAGGACGGCACGAATCGCCCCCCGACGATCACCTCGCTACCGATCACACTCGCGGCGGTCGGCACGCCGTACGAGGCGACGGTCATCGCGAGCGATCCCGACGGCGATGCACTCCTGTTCAGTCTCGATGATGGGGAACCCGGCCTCACGATCGATCCGAGCACCGGCCTGTTGAGCTGGATCCCCGGCGCAGTCCAGCTCGGCGAGCGGACGATCGTCGTTCGGGTCGACGACGGTCGCGGCGGCGCCGCGATCCAACGCTTCGGCATCCGCGTGTGGGATCCGCCGACCGGCAATCACTGGCCGTCGATCACCTCCATCGCACCGACCGGCGCCGCGGAGGGCGAGCTCTACTCCTACAACGTCGATGCGGACGATCCCGACGGTGATCTCCTGACCTACACGCTGCTGACCGCGCCGGTCGGCATGGCCATCGACGCGACGAACGGAGTGATCGCGTGGGTTCCCGGCACCGCTCAGCAGGGCGTTCACGACGTGTCGATCGAGGTCCGCGATCCCTACGGAGAGGTCGACACGCAGTCGTTCGTCATCACCGTCGACGACCTGTTGAACCGCCCGCCGACGATCACGTCCGTCGCGCCCGGGGCTGGCGTCGAGGGCGAGTACTACGCGTACCTCCCGGTCGCGATCGATCCGGACGGAGACACGCTCACCTGGTTCCTCGACGCGGCACCGACGGGCGCCTTCGTCACCCCGACGAGTGGTCTGGTCCAGTGGACGCCCGCGTCGTGGCAGGCGGGAAGCCATGCCTTCCTCCTGCGCGTCGAGGATGGGCGCGGGGGCATGGCCATCGAGCCGTTCATGGTCGACGTTGCCGAAGCGATCGACGGCCCCCCCTACTTCACCTCGACACCGGTGATCGTCGCGGCGGAGGGTTCGCCCTACGAGTACGACGTCGAGGCGATCGACGGCGAGGGCGACCCGTTCACGTTCGCGCTCGTCGTCGGTCCGACCGGGATGTCGATCGACG
>JAGQRC010000228.1 GCA_020425835.1 Planctomycetota bacterium
ACGCGGAGATCCGACCCGAGTGGAGGAGATGTCGGACGCCGCCGAGCACACCTTCGTGAAACGGGGGAAAGCGGTGCTCCTCTTCTCGAACGCGCTGACGTCGATCCTGTCCGCGCCGGAGATCGCGAGCTACGAGAGCCTCCACCGTGTGCTCTACACCGTTCTGTTGACCTACGGGACGCTGCTCCTCGCGGATCACCTGTTCCTCGCGGCGTATCGTCGGCGTCGGGAGATCGCGTTGCGTCGTGCCGAGGGCGCGCGACGCAGCGACGTGTTCTGGCAATTCGTCATCGAAGGAGTCGGGGTCGCGTTCCTCGGGTTCTTCCTCGGAGTTCCGCTCGGCCTCGGAATCGCGCGCCTGCGCGTCGCCATCGAGCCGAACAACGTCCTCGACGTCGCGATACCGTGGGCGGAGGTCGGTCGAGCGGGCATGATCCTCGCGGCGACGGCCATCGTCATCTCCGCGATCCCCGCACTTCGCGCGTCGCGCGAGCAGCC
Organism: Planctomycetota bacterium; assembly: GCA_020425835.1. Next base: position 499 of record JAGQRC010000228.1, read on the forward strand.
CGCGCAATTGTTGGCGCGCCATGGTTAGCCGCCCGTCCCTCGTTCCCGATCGAGAGACTCCTCGGTGCGCGAGGAGACCCCACCCTTCCCGCGTGGGCACACGGGGAGTGAAGCGATGAACGTGATCGTCCGAGAGTCGTGGCGAGGTGTCTGGCGTCGGTCCGCGCGCAGCGGCTTGGTCGTGTTGACGCTCGCGCTCTCGTTCTCGGTCGTCCTCGTGGTGATCGGGGTCATCGAGGGAGGGCGGCGGTCGATCCGCGACTCGTTGTTCTCCCTCGGTGTCGATGTGATCGCAGCGTTGAACCCGATTCGCATCGAGGGGCTGCCGTTCCTCCGACTCGGTCGCGGTGGGAGCCGACTCATCGACCGGGAGGCGATCGACGAGCTGAAGGTCGACGTGGCCGACCTCGCCCGCGTCGTCGTGCCGACGCGGATCGAGCTGTCCGCGACCGAGCGCGATGACGGGATCTCGTTCCAGAACACCCTGTTCGTGACGACGCCCGGCTACTTCGCGGCGGTGCCCATCGGGCTCTTCGCCGGACGCTACCTCGACGAGAACGATCGCTTCGTTCCCGGAGGAGACGTCAACGTCGTCTTCGACCGAGCGCTCGCCCACTACTACGAGCCGGACGATCCCGCCCGCGTCGTCGGCGCCGCTTTCGATGGCTATCGGTCCGGCAAGCGATTCCGTGCCCACGTCGTCGGCGTTCTGAACGATCCGATCGTCCTCCGTCGACACATGAAGATGCTCGACACCCAGCGCAAGGCTCGAGATGTCCAGCTCCGTCGCCTCGAGTTCTTGAACGCGTACGTGCTGTACGACCCGGCGAAGGACGAGCCGAGCGGCGTCATCGTCCAGGCCAACACCGTCGATGACGTGAGTCCGCTCAGCGTTCGGATGCACGAGTTCTTCGAGGAGCGGGGCATCGAGCCCTACTACTTGGTTCAGCGGGACTGGATCGGGACCGTCCTCCGCGCGGTGAACGAGTTCTCGTTCCTCCTCCACTTCCTCTGGGTGGTCACGCTGTTCGTCGCGCTGATCCTGTGCGGTTCCATCGGGTACATGGCCGTCGAGGAGCGGTTCCCGGAGATCGCGGTGCTGCGGGTCGAGGGGGCGAGGGTCGGCGATGTGGTCGGGGCGCTGCTGCTCGAGGGGGTGCTCCTGTCCATCGTCTCCGTGCCGATCGGCTTGGCGGTCGCCCAGCTCGCGTTCGGCTCGGCGGTTCGGGAACTCTTGTGGGAGCCGTACGTCCCGCCGCTGGCCTACTGGGGAACGCCGATCCTGCTGATGCTCGTCGGCCTCCTCGCCTTCGCGTGGCCCGCGGCCCGAGTCGCCCGACTGGATCCAGCCGTCGCGCTGGGGGAGTATCGAGAATGAGCGACATGACGCGCGATCCGCACGCGAACCCGGCGTTGCGACTGACCGGGATCACCCGCGAGTACGGTCGCGGCGCGCACGTCGTCCAGGCGTTGCGGGGGGTCGACCTGTCCGTGGGACCGGGCGAGTTCGTGGCGATCCGCGGCCCCTCCGGTTCCGGCAAATCGACGCTGTTGCAGATCCTCGGTCTCCTCGATCGCCCGACCCACGGTGAGTACTGGTTGGCGGACCGACGGGTCGACCAGCTGAGCGATCGCGAACGGACGCGTTGGCGCAACGAAGCGATCGGCTTCGTCTTCCAGTCGTTCCATTTGCTCGGCGATCGGAGTGCGCGGCGAAACGTGGAGCTGCCTCTCGACTATCGCCGAGCGAAGGAGCCCGGGCTCGACCCCCTCGAGATCCTCCGACGCGTGGGATTGGCCGATCGCGCCGAGCATCGACCCGGACAACTGTCCGGCGGCGAGAAGCAACGGGTCGCGATCGCGCGGGCCCTCGTCAAGCGACCCCGGCTGCTCCTCCTCGACGAGCCCACCGGTAACCTCGACACGGAGACGGGCGCAGCGATCCTCGAGTTGCTCGCCGAGATCCAACGCGAAGAGGGCGTCGCGACCGTGCTCGTCACCCACGATGTCTCGGTGGCCGACCGCGCCGATCGAACCCTGCACCTTCGCGACGGGAAGTGGGACTCGTGAATCTCCTGCGCTTCACTGTTCTCCTGACGACCGCGTTCGCCCTGTTCGCGTGCGGGGAGTCGGGGCCGAGAGTCGTGGTCTACACCGCACTCGACCCCGTCTTCAGCCGAGAGATCTTCGCGCGGTTCACCGCCGAGACCGGGATACGCGTCGACGCAGTGTTCGACACCGAAGCGACCAAGACGACCGGGCTCGTCGAACGGATCCGCCGGGAGTCGCGGCGACCGAGCTGCGACGTCTTCTGGAACAACGAGATCCTCCGGACCATCCGGCTCGCCGACGAGGACCTCCTCGAACGATACGAGTCGCCCTCGGCCAGCGACATCCCTGCCGAGTTCAAGGACGCTGCGGGTCGCTGGACCGGCTTCGCCGCTCGCGCCCGCACGGTGGCCTTCGACCCCGCACGCACCGCAGCGGATCTCGTCCCGCGCACGCACCTCGCGCTCGCGGACGCGCGTTGGAGGGGCGAGGTCGCGATCGCCAATCCGCAGTTCGGCACGACCGGCAGCCATCTCGCGTGTCTGCTCGCCGCTTGGGGTGAGGATCGATACCGGCAGTTCCTCGAGAGCCTCGCGGCCAACGACATTCGAGTCGTCGCGGGGAACGCCACCTCGCGGGACATGGTGATCAGCGGTGAAGTCGCCCTCGGTCTCACCGACACCGATGACGTCGAGGTCGTGCGACGACGAGACGCCTCGATCGACGAGCGACGCTTCCCGGATGAGGGCACGATCGTCCTGCCCAACACCATCGCGTTGATCCGCGGGGCACCGAATCGGGAGCCGGCGGAGCGACTGATCGACTTCGTGCTCTCGGAGACGATCGAAGCGGAGCTCGCCGCATCGAAGTCGCGACAGATCCCCGTCCGCGACTCGGTTCCCGTGCCCGCCACCGGTCTGCGAATGGCCGAGATTCGACGGCTGGACGTGTCGTTCGCCGAGGCCGCGAAGCGACTCCCCGACGCCATTCGGATCGCCCGCGAGATCCTGCGCTGAGCGACCCGTTTCCCGGACCGAGGAGCAACCCGGACACGATCCCGGTCAGTGCGCGGCCTTCTCCGTCATCATCCGACGACAGATCGCCAGGAGCTGATCGCGATGGATCGGTTTGGTGAGGTACTCATCGCACCCGGCCGCGAGGCACTTGTCGCGATCGCCGACCATGGCGTGAGCGGTGACCGCGATGATCGGCTGATCGATGCCCGCCTGTCGGATGATCCCCGTCGCGCCGTACCCATCGAGGGTCGGCATCTGCATGTCCATCAGGATCAAGTCGAACGGTTGGCCGGTCCTCTGGGCGGAGAGCACGGATTCGACCGCAACGCGACCGTTCTCCGCGATCTGGACCTCGGCGCCCGCTTGCTCGAGGAAGTGACGGAGCAGGCGTTGGTTGTCGAGTCCGTCCTCCGCCACGAGGATGCGCCCGGCCAGGGTGTTCCGGGTCGCAGCGATCGACTCCTGGAGGCGAGGAATGCTGTCGGGACGGTCGAGCAGGGGAATGTCCTGGATCGGGCCGGTCGCGATGCGCATCCGGAAGCGCGACCCATGATCCGGCTCGGAGTCCACCAACCGGACCTCGCCGCCGAGCATGCGGCCGAGTCTCGCGCAGATCGCCAGCCCGAGACCCGTGCCGCCGAAGCGCCGCGCGTGCGAGGCATCCGCTTGTGAGAACGGTTGGAAGAGCGCCTCGGCCTGGAGCGGATCGATACCGACGCCGGTGTCGATGACATCGATCTGGAGCTGCGGCGTCTCGGAGACATCGTCGAGCTCGACCTCGACGCGGATGCCCCCCGCCTCGGTGAACTTCACGGCGTTGCCGACGAGGTTGAGCAGGATCTGCCGGAGCCGAGTGGGGTCGGTCTCGATCACCGCCGGGACGCCGCTGCGGTAGTGGAGCTCCATCTTCAGCCCCTTCGCCTCGGCTCGGGGGCGGAACATATCGAGGACGTGGAGCAGGATCTCGCCCGGCGAACAGGGCGCCGATTGGATCTCGAGGACATCCGCTTCGATCCGCGACAGGTCGAGGAGGTCATCGACGATCGTCAGGAGATGCTCGGCGTTGCGGCGAATCGTCGCCACGGATCGCTCTCGATCCTCTTCGTCGCGGCTCTCCGCGATCAGGTCGAGGTAGCCGTGGATCGCGGTCAACGGCGTGCGGATCTCGTGCGAGATGTTGGCGAGGAACTCGGTCTTCGCCCGCTCGGCGCGCCGCTGGACGGTGAGGTCTTCGATCGTCGATCCGATGTAGTGCCGACCCTCGGCATCCTCGATCAGCACGATCGTCTGCTTGACCGGGACCAAGTGCCCCTCGCGGTGGAACAGCGTGCGCTCCCACGTCGGACAGCAGCCGCACTCGTAGAGCCGGTCGATCTGTGACCGTTCCTTCTCGTGACCCTCCGTCGGGCCGAGTTGCCACCAGCCGAGCGTGCGAGCATCGGTCTCGCTGCGGCCGATCATCTCCAGGAACGCCTCGTTCATCTCGATGAGCTCGCCGTCGAGATCGGTCAGGACCAGTCCGATCGGTGCGCGATCGAAGAGCAGCCGGAACTTCTCTCGCGAGGCGCGCAGCTGCTGTTGCGCTTGGATCTCACGAGAGCGGTCGTCGATCGATCCGACCATGCGCAGCGCTGCGCCACGGGTGTCCCGCGTGACGCGTCCGAACGCCTGGATCCAGACGTAGTCGCCCCGAGCGTCGAGGATCCGGAAGTCCGAGACGAAGGGATCCGTCGAGCGCACGCTGTCGAAGAACTGTCTCTTCACCGTTCCGACGTCGTCGGGGTGCAGTCGCGACAGCACGGAATGGATCTCGGGAAGGAACTGTGCGCGATTCATCGAGAGGATCTCGAGGAACCGAGGAGAGTAGTAGGTCTCTCCGGTGCGCAGGTCCCACTCGAAGAGACCATCCCGAGTCGCGGTGAGTGCGCCGTCGAGCAGGTCGCCCTTGTCGCAGAGCTGCTTCCATTGGCGGCGCCGATCCGCTTCGGCGTCGAAGACGAACAGGCGACAGCGTCGGTCATCGTCGTGGGCGAGCAGGACCCACCTGAAGAACTCCGACGGGGAGCCGGACGACCCGGCGCCGGCGATACAGAACTCGCCGACTTCGATCGGCGTTTCCCGACCGACCGTCGCCAGCGCTCGCTCGATCGCATCGTGGGAGTGGCGCGGGAGGACCTCGTAGAGGTGGTGGCCGGGGGTCGCGGGATCCGCGACGCCGGTCCAAGGGCTCGCTCCCGAGCGCGACGTGTCGAGCTCGATGATGCGACCATCGCGGTCCACGATCCCGGTGACTCGAAGAATAGAGTTGCTCAAGCCCGATTCCATTCCGCGGTCGGAGAACCCACTCCGGAGATCGGCTCTGCGACGCCGGATCTTTTGGTGGAGGTACGCAGGTTCCCGCCCCTCCATCTTCCGATGAAAGTCGCACCAAGACGAGCAGCGATGGCCGCTTGGGCACGGCGACGTAGGAGGAGCCATCGTCCACGCCGAACTTATCGGATGACGTCCATGACGGAGGGGTCGATGCCCATCCGGCCCGCGAGGCTCGAGCGCGCGCGGGAGAGCGGTGGATCGGAAGCCCTGAGGTAATTGCCTCTTTCGCCGCGCCGCCCGATGATCGGAGCCGGTGCGTTGCGCACCCGCGCTGCAGTGCACCGAGTTGTTTCAGTGGTGGATCGGGCCTGCGCGGCGACATCGAAGTTCCGAGTAGCGACAGCGGCAGAGGGGATCGCGTGAACCGTGAGCGAGCGGACGAAACCTCGAGGCTCTCGCTCTGGCCGCTGACGCTCGTCGCCGTCGGCTTCTACGTGCC
>JAGQRC010000229.1 GCA_020425835.1 Planctomycetota bacterium
AGCGACGGCGACGCCTCGGACCGGTTCGGAGTCGAGGTGGCCACGGACGGAGCCACGCTAGTGGTCGGCGCGTTCGTCGACGATACCGCCGGGATCAACGCGGGCTCCGCGTGCGCCTATCCGCTCACGTCGGACTTCATCCGAGGCGATCTCGACGGCGACGGCGCCCTCCTGATCACGGATGCGATCGCGATCCTGGACGGCCTCTTCGTCGCTGGAGCGTTCGACTGCCCCGACGCGGCCGATGCCAACGATGACAGCCTCATCGACATCTCCGACCCGATCTACACCCTCGCCTATCTCTTCGGCGGGGGAATCGCGCCACCGCCGCCGTGGTCGGCATGCGGACCGGACCCGACGGTGGACGCCCTGGCCGACTGCGTCGCGAGCAGCTGTCCATGAGCCCGGAACGCGGGCGACCCTAACCGGAATCATGCGCGAGCCCGCTACTACGAAGGTGCGAGACGCTCGCTGGCTGCGTCATACGAACGAGTTCGATCCTCAACGACCAGACAGGTCGCCTCCGGTCGAATCCGTCCCCCAAGCCGAGCGCAGCGGGGGACGCTGTCCTTGCCAGCAAACGCCTTGCACCTTCTCGCTACGCGGTTCATGCATAATCCCGGCTAAGGAAAGCGCAGCTCGATCGCCTCACCCCGAGTCAGTGACACCGTCTTCTCGGCCACGGTTTCGTCGGCGGAGTTCGAGATCGTCACCGTCGCACTGAGGTCGTCGAAGAGGAAGGACATCGTCCCTCGCGCCGGGAGCGGCATCGACTCTTCCATCGGTTCACCGGGCGACGAAACGCGGTACCGTGCTGCGCCACTCTCCACCCGCCAGGTCGGATCGATCGAGAGGCTCAATCGCGCCGCGGGCCGGAGACGCACCGTGTAGACATCGCGATCGGGTTCGAGCCTCAGCCGCGCGTAGCCGGTGACGTCGCCGTAATCGACGAGGTGGAGCTGGGTCAGCTCCTTCGGCACGATGGCGGTGACGTCGGTCCCGCCGGACCAGGCGAGAACCCTGCTCCGTCCGTTCGTCACGTCGGCGATGGACCAGCTCGTGGTCGCAGACTCGGAGCGGCCTTCGAGGACGACTCGGATCTCGCGTCCCGCGCGGACGACGAGGGGTGCGAGCTGCTGCGTGCGCTCCGCCGTGATCCGCGCCGAGCCCTTCCCGAAGAGCGGCGGCATCAGGTCATCGATCGACCACTGGTACACACCGGCGTCGTCGACCTCGATCGAGAAGCTCCCGTCCTCCCCGAGCGTCAACTTCGACCGATCCCGATCGAGCTCGAACGTCACTTCGCGGGAGGCGACGGGCCGACCCGCTTCGTCGACGAAGCACCCCGACACGCGATAGCGCTCGCCCGTCAGCTCGATGCTGCAGGCGTGGTGGATCTCGACGATCTTCTCGATCTCGACCGGCTCGTGCTCGTACTCGATCGAGTAGGTTCCCGCCGTCGGCACCTCCAGTCGAAACGCTCCCGATCCTGCTACCGACACCATGTCCCAGTAGGTGAACGCTTCGCTTTCGTTCGCGAAGGCCACGGTGACCCATCCGTCGGTGACCAGCGCGCCGTTGACCCGGACCCACACGTCGACGGGAAAGGTCCGGGGAAACGTCATCTCGACGACGCGAGCCTCGCCCGGCTCCAACGTCACCGTCTCCCGCAGCGTGAGGCCTCCGTACTCCGCGCCGACCGTGTAGACCCCACTCGGTAGACCGACGAAGCGACGACCATCGGTGAAGTTGTCCGCTCGGCTCGCCCACGGCTCGTCGTCGCGCTTCTCGCGGCGCGCCCAGACGAATGGCAACGTCGTGATCCGACCATCCGATGTGGTGGTACGAATCACGAGCTCCGAGGCCGGGACCAGCGTCATGATGATCGGCGCGTCCGTCCCGGGACCTCTCTCGACCCGTGCTTTCTTCGGCGCCCACCCGCCCCCGCTCGCGAGCAAGTAGAGCTCGGGATCGGCGCTCCGCGCCGGAATCGCAAGCGTCACCCGCCCCTCGGCATCCGTGATCGCACTCCGCTCATGAATGCTGAGGACGTCGTTCCGCTCGCGCATCCAAAAGCCACACCAGACCTCGACCCCCTCGGTCGGCTCGCCGTGAACGTCCTTGCACTCGACCGTGACGGGAGTGGTTTCGAGAGCAGTCAGCACTACGGTGAGCGTCACCGTCGTGTCGAGTTCGACCGTCACCTCAACGCGCGCCGGCTCGAAACCCTCCGCCTCGACCTCGAGCTCGTAGACGCCGACGGGCATCGACTCGAGGAGCGGGTCAGCCGGATCGATCGTGACGCGGCCCGTGAAGTCCGAGTTCGCGAGTCCTACCTCGGCGGGACGGGGGACGCCGTCCGCGTCGAGGATCTCGAGGTGCAGCTGACCGACAACCGAGAGCACGATGACCTCGGGCAAGCGGTCGACCGAATCCGCGGCATCTCGTCGGTCCTCATCGCCCGCCGCGCTCGCGAACTCCTCGGTCCACCAGGAATCACCGCGGAGCACCGTCAATGTGACCTCCGTCGTGGGAACCGTCTCGAAAGTGAACCGCCCCGCTTCGTCGGTCGTCGTCTCTGCGGATCGATCGATGAAATCATCGCTGTCGAGCCGAACGGTGGCGCCGACGACGGGCTGCCCCTCGGCATCGATCACCGCCGCGCGATACGCCAGCGACGGCTCGAGCGTCAGTTCCACCTCCGTTACGCGATCGATCGAAACATCGGCCTCGACACCAGCGAGGTGATACCCCGCTCGTACCGCGAAGATCGTCGTTTCACCGGGCCGCAGCGATCCGAGCACGAAGCGACCCGACTCGTCCGACACGGCTCGACTGACGTCCGAGAACCGGGACGGATCGCCCCAGTCATCGAATTGTTCGTTCTCGGCTGCGACCGTGACTCCGGCGAGGAGTCGCCCCGCGCGATCCCGAACCACTCCGGTCACGGTCCCTGCCGGCTCGAGGTCCAGCGGCGGCAGCGTCCGCAACTCCCCGGACTCGAGGGCGCAAAGATCGAGACTTCGCGGGACCCCACCCGGTGCCGCGAAGTCGATCACGAGAGTAGTGTTCGCCGGCAGCCCGTCGAGGACCGCCATGCCCTCGGGACCGGCCACACCGATCGCGAGCGGCCTCTTGGACCGATACGGTTCCCCGCCGAACCCGCTGTACCACCGCTCGTACACCGCGAACCGAGCGTCGGTCGCCAACGAACCGTCGGGTCGCACGACCGACGCGATCAACCCGGTGCGCGGCGGCTCGGCATCGGTCGACGGAGACTCGTTCGGCACGGACGCCAACGCCGGAGCGTCGACGGGTGCCCGTGGGTCGGAAGCGTCGCGGGGAGGGGCGTGCGCCTCCGGTGACGGCGCGCTCGGACGCGACTCGACGAGCGACCGGTGGATCCCCCAAGCGGCGAGAGCCGTGAGCAACAGGATCAACACGATCGGCCAGTAGCGCATGAGAGCCTCCCAGTGGGCCTCATCTTACGGGACGCGGTGGGGGGCACCGCCAACTCGTTACAGGTGAGTCACCCCGGTCCAGCTCCGAACGTCACGCTGCTGCGCTTCGTCGAGACCGAACTCGAGGAGCCCCTCGGGCGTCCACTTGGCGTCCCCGATCGGCGATGGCTGGCCCGCGCCGAAGAGCCAGAGCTCGAACGGGACGGTCGGAGAATCGACGTCGAAACTGAACTCTCCGCGTCGACTGATGCGCGACCAGCACGGTAGAGCGTCTCCGATCCGCAGCTCGATCGTGCACGTCATTTCGAGCGCGTCCACCAGCTCGGTGTCCAGCGGCGTGGTGATGCGCCCGCTCACACCGCGATCGGGATCGAGGTGCACCTCTCGAAGAAGGCTCGAAGCGTCGAGCGCGGCGCGCCCCCGACCGGAGCCGATGCTCCCGCAGTACGATCCGGCCGCGAACCAGTAGCGACCGGCCTCCTCCGAGTCGGGCCGCCAGAGGAACCTTGCGAAGTCGAGGACAGGTTCGTCGGCCCATGGCTCGACCGTGAGCCAAGCGCCGGAGACGGCTCGGTCCTGGGCGTCCAGCACTCGAATTTCCCGCCAGACGATGGCCTGGGCCGGCGATAACTCGAGCGCTCCCGACTCTTGGAGCGTTCGGAGGTCGAAGACGCCGAGGTGGCTCGCCCACTCCGACCGGGCCGGAACGGCGATCGCGAGCAGGTCGCCCCGTTCGGGGAGCCCGACCACCAGGTAACCGTGATCCTGTCGAGCAGTGACGTTCAACTTGAGAACCCCGTCCTCGAGTTGGACGACGAGTTGAATCGAGGTCGCCGGCGAAGAGGACACGCCACGGACTCGGAAGGGCAGGCCAGCGACGGGGAGCACCCAGACATCGTCTCGACCGGCCCCGAGACTTGCCGGCCGCTCGATCGGCTCCGGTGGGGTCCACCTCGATCGGACCGAGTCTTCGTCCGCGCGAAGTGCGCCGGAGACATCGAGCACGGAGGCGAACACCGTCTCGTGGGATCGAGGGCGCGGGAGCTCGACCTCGCCGGAAGCATCGGTCCAGTAGGTCGCTCGAGACTCGCCGATCCGAACTTCGACGCCGGGCACGGGTCGACCCCGAGCATCCTCGAGGTGAATCTTCTGCGTCTCCGCAGTCGCGAAGTGGACGTTTCTGTCGACCGGTAGCCACAAGGGACCGAGCGGCACCAGGACATCCCGCGAGCCGGGACGGTGGAAGCGGATGCTCCGTTCGCGGTTGTCGCGAAGCTTCGTCTCCAGCACGTACCCGCCGTCGGATCCCGTGCGGACGGACGCGCGCCTGGAGCCACCGAGTGGATCCTCGACGATCCAACCCACTCTCGCATCGCGGAGCGGTTCTCCGTCGAGGAAGATCCGTCCTCGAATCGTGATGTCGCGGAGGGTGATCGACTCCCCGGACCGGTGGTCATCCGCCCTCGCCGACATCGAGATCGAGAGAAGAACCACCCAGACGAGAACTCGGCCCTCGTTCACATACGGAACGAGCTTCGTGGATCGCACGCTCATAACTCTCCCTCCGTGTCGAGCGAAGTCTTCGCCCGACACGGAGCCAGGGTATCCGCGGTCCGGCCTGTCGAATCGAAGATTCTCGAACTCGCGCGCGCGTCGGCTCCCGGCGTCCAGAACCCTGACAGCGCGACGCGCTCCAACTACGGACAGGACCCGTACGCCTCGCAACTCAACCCGTCGAGGCTCGGGTCCTGCCCGCACCCCGGGTAGGGGAACGGTGGCGGCGGGCCGCCGACGAAGAGCGCGCTCAGCGCGTAGATCGCATCGCTCAGGTCCTTCGCGCCGTCGTCGTTGGCATCGGTCGCGTCGTCGCAGAGGCTCGGGCTCCCACCGGTGAAGAGCTCGCTGAGGGTGTGGATCGCATCCGAGATGTCGACGCCGCCGTCGCCGTTGGCGTCGCCGCGGCGGAAGGGGAAGGCGTCGACCACGCTCATCGGGAAGGCGAACTGGTTGTTCGTCTCGTCGCACTCGACGACTTGGCCGAACGGGTCGATCGCGTAGATCAGGAAGACCTCGCCCGCCGGTGCCGAGGGCAATGCGATCGTTCCGCCGAGGATCGCCGCGTCGCCGGCGACGATGTCATCGTGCACCTCGGAGAAGAGGAGCACGTCGTCGCCCGAGAGCGTCTCATCGGCGCTCAGCCAGACCTGTGCGGCGAAGCTCCCCACCGACGTCGTCTCTCCGAGGTTCGCCACTTCGAAGACGAGGTTCACGTCGCTCTCGGTCTGCGCCTCGGCGGGCCAGTCGACGAGCCGTGGAGCGAGGTCCGCACCCGCCGCGGGACCGAGGATCGTCGGCTCGATCATCGCGCGACCGAAGTTGAAGATCGGGTTCGCCCCGGCGAGGACCGACGCCTCGTAACGCGACGCCGTCACCACGATCTCCGGGTCGGGCCCGCCGCAGAGCACCTCCGCGGTGACCGGGAGCGCCGCGGTGTAGACGCCGTCCGCGGCGATCGCGTCGACCCCGAGTCCGTCGTCGTGGAGCACGGCCTCGGCGCTCGCGGTGCTGTCGCCGTTCTGGAGCGTCGCGATCACCACCGCCTGTGACGCGAAGAGCGCACCGGCGACGGGGTCGACGACGGTTGCGGTGACGACGATCGAGTCCCCGACGGCGTAGGTCGGCGCGTCGATCGACGGCGCCACCGCGAGCGCGGGTTGGACGAAGGTGAAGTCCTCGGCGTAGGTGAGCTCGCTTCCGCCCTCGAGCATCCGCGTGAACGTCCGGGTGCCCTCCATCACCAAACCGGTGTCGAACGACCATTCGAGCTCACTGGTGTCGATGACGACTCTCTCCTTGATCGTCGCCGCGAAGCCGGGGTCGGTCGCCGCCTGCCCGACGAAGAAGATGTCGCCC
>JAGQRC010000230.1 GCA_020425835.1 Planctomycetota bacterium
CGACTCGGCCAAGAGCTGATCAAGCGACGGCTCGCCACGGTGACGCAGGTCCGAAAGGGCATCCAAGCCCGTGAGGACCTGCGGCGCAGTGGGACCAACGCGACCCTCGGCAACCTCCTGGTCTCCAGGGGAGTGCTCACGCTCCAGGAGCTGATGGTCGCCCTGGCCACGATCGGCGAACTCCACATGAGTTGCCCGGCGTGCCGGGTCACCACGAAAGTGGACAAGTACGATCCCGACGAGCGAATGTCCTGCGAGCACTGCTCGGGAGAGCTGGTTTACGTCAGCTCTCCGCTCGGCGAGAAGCCGGCTCCGTCGCCACGTCGCCGCATGGGGACGGACGACTCGCCGACCCTCGAGGGGCGCGTGATCGGCGGGTGTCGCATCGTGAAGCGGATCGCCGCCGGCGGGATGGGAACGGTCTACGAGGCCGAGCAGATCAACTTGGGCCGGACGGTGGCCCTCAAGGTGCTCGCCGCAGACCTCTCTCGCGATGAGACCTTCGTGAAGCGGTTCCTGCTCGAGGCGCGAGCCGCGGCGGAGCTGAACCACCGGAACATCATCCATATCAACGACGCGGGTGAGGACTCGGGGATCTTCTACTACACCATGGAGTACGTCCCGGGCGAGAATCTCGCCCAGCGGCTGAAGCGGGAGCGCACCCTGTCGGTGGACGACGCTCTCCGCATTGGCGAGCAGGTCGCCGAGGCCCTGCTCCACGCCCACGAGCGGAAGATCATCCACCGGGACATCAAGCCCGAGAACATCATGATCAAGCCCGACGGAACGGTGAAGCTCGCCGATCTCGGGCTGGCGAAGAAGACCGTTCTCGACGACACGGCGGCGAGCTCGATCACGCAGGCGGGCTCGGTCCTGGGGACGCCCCACTACATGGCGCCCGAGCAGGCGCGGGACTTTCGTTTCGCCGACCATCGATCAGACCTCTACAGCCTCGGCGTGACGCTCTATCGCGCGTTGGCGGGGCAGGTCCCGTTCGATGGCGGTAGCCCGATCGAAGTCATGATGAAGGCGGTGGAGGGCGAGAAGACCTCGCTCCGTGAGCTTCGGGAGGACATCCCGCAGGAGGTCGAAGCCCTGGTCGATCGCTTGATGGCTGTCGACCCGGACCGTCGCTTTCGCGACGCGCGCGTGTTCCTGAACGCGGTGGCCAGCCTCCGGCGCCACCACGTCGTCCAGTAAGCCCGCCCGCCGCCGAGACGCCCACCCTCCCTTCGCCGAGGTCGGCCCGGGGGCGACCTCGGCCCCGTCGTGTCCCCTCTCTCCGCCGGCGCGTCGCAGCGTCCTTCCGCGGCGCCGCACGTCGGAAGTTGAGCACTCTCCGGCTCGGAGTCCCGGGTACCCATCGCTCCCGTGGGCGGCTACACTCAGCGGCCCTTTTTTCAAACTCCCGTCGATCCGTTCGTGGAATCAGCAGCGCAAGGAGCCAGTGCGATGAGCGACCTCCCCGAGGAGCGCGATGACGCCGGGGACGACGAGTTCTACTTGGTCGAGGCGATGATCGAGCCCGCGCTCGAGGAGTTTCGCCGGACCTACGAGAAGCGAATTCGCTCGTTCGATGGCGAGGATGGAGAGGCGAAGCGGACACCGTACGTGAAGGCCTACGAGTACGGAGTGGCCGCGATCCGACGTCGGCTCGGCGAGGAAGAGGGAGCCCACTAAGCATGTTGATCCGCGCCATCCGTGCCGAGAACTTCATGAAGTTCCACCGACTCGCGATCGACGATCTGCCGGGACGCGGCCTCATCGGCATCGAGGGTCAGAACGAGGGCGGCAAGTCGATCTCGAGCGTCGAGTCGTCGATCCTGGAGCTGATCAACTGGGAGCGCGACCAGTGCGCCGTGGAGCTGGACTTCGACCTCGCCGGAGAGCATTTCCCCGGCTCCTACCGGATCTGGCGAGAGATCGATCGGTATGGGACCAACTTCGCGCGATTGACGACGCGAGCCGCCAATGGCGAGTGGAAGGAGATCGCCTCCGGGCTGATGCAGGTGCAGGCGCGCCTGGCGGAGATGATCCGTTTCGACTTCGATGACTTCACTCGATCGTTCTTCCTGGCGGAGAAGGAGTTTCCCCGATCGCCCGAGGCGATGCGCGGCTACCTCGATCGGATGGTCGGCGCCGATGTCCTCGTCGCGGTGTCCGGTGATGTCCGGCAGGAGATCCAAGGGCTCGAAGTGGAGTTCGGGAAGATCCAGGCGGAGATCAAGCGCAACGTTCAGCAGATCGAGAAGTACGTCCCGAACATCGCGAAGATTCCGCAGGTCGAGAAGCAGCGCGATGAGATCGTAGCGACGTTGGCGGAGTTGGCCGAGACCGACCGACGGCTCGACGCGAGCGAGAGGGAGATCGAGCAGTCTCTGAAGTCGCGTGAGGCGCAGAGGGATCGTCTTCGGAGCCTGCCGCAGAAGCCGACGACCCGCCTCAAGGAGGGCGTGCGCCATCTGCTCGAGGGATACCCGTCTCGACCAGAGGGAGTCCTCGCGGAGAGTGCCAAGGACCTGGAGAGGATCCGCTCCAGACTCAACGAGTTCGAGGGCCTCGGCACCAGGTTCGAGGGACTCCTGAAGGCCATCGACGACGCCGGGAGCTCGGTCGAGTCCAAGTTGACCGGGGGCGGCGACGAGTCCTTGCCCGCTCGTGCTCGCGCCCTCGAGGCGCAGCAGGAGTCGGCGAAGCGAAGCCGGAGTCGGAGCGCGACCTTCGGTGCGGTCGCTTTCGTCTTCGGGGTCATCCTGTGCGGCGTCGCGGCGGCGATCCTGCAAGAGTGGGTCGTACCGCCCGAAGAGTGGGGGGATCCGAGCACGGGGGTCTTTGTCGGATTCGGAGTCGGTGGACTGTTCTTGGTCGTGGCCATCGCGCTCTGGGTCCGCGCGGGCGGGCGGCGCCAATCGATCGAATCGGCCCGGCAGCAACTGTCCAAGCTCGAACAGGAGCGAGCTCACCTCCAATCCCGGCTGGACGCACTCCGCGGTTTCGGACGAGACTCGGTTCGGATGAGCGAGGTCGACTCGGCGTTGTCGAGCGTCGACGACGACCGTGTTCGTCAAGCGGTGTCGGAGTATCGCGGGCAATTCGAGAAGGTGACCAGCGGCCAGAGTCTCGAGGACGCCTGCAACGAGCTCGCGGAGAGCGAGCATCGCATCATTCAGCGGCTTCGCTCGACGGCGAAGAACCACAAGGATGAGCGGGAGAAGGCGCAGGAAACCCAGAAGAAGGAGTCGACGCGGAAGGACCGCGCCGAGACCGAGATTCGGGAGTACCAGAAGCAAGAGGGCCGCAAGGCGGGACTCGAAGAGCAGAACCGGGAGCTCAAGGTCTCGGCCGATGCGATTCGCGAGGAGATCGAGACCCGACAGCTGCTGATCCAGCTGCTCGACGAGACGATCGAGTCGATTCGCCATCGCGCCGGACCGGCGCTGGGCAAGACACTGCGTCGGCTCCTGCCGTCGCTGACCGGGGGACGCTATCGCGACCTCAAGATCACGCCGGAGTTCAAGCTGCAGGTGTTCACGAGCGAGAAGAGCGACTTCCTTGCCCAGCACGAGCTTTCGGGTGGGACGTTCGAGGGACTCTCGCTCGGGTTCCGGCTCGCGTTCTCCCAGGCGTTCATTCGCGCCGTCGTGAGAGGTCCTCAGTTCCTCTTCCTCGATGAGCCGTTCAAGGCGATGGACGCTCAGCGTGTGCATCGGACGCTCCGCGCCATGATGCGCCTGAGCCCCGAGCTCCAGCAGATCTTCGTCGTGCTTCCGGGGATTCGCTCGGAGGACCGAGAGCTGTTCGATGTGATCCACAAGGTGACCGTCGGGGAGCACGAACTCGGGGGACCCGACCGCTCGCGCGGCTTGATCGCCACGCCCTCGAGTCGGCCGCGGACGTTCGAGCCGCCGCGAGTGCCGTCGCCGAGTTCGTGGGACGAGCCGACGGAGAGCGAGCCGCAACACGGCCTCGAAGCTCACGAGGAGCCGGCGGATCGGATCGCGCCGGCCCGCGATGCTTCGACGGAGGAATCCGGATGGCTCGAGGCGAGCCGAGAGGAAGCGGAGAGCGCGGAGGGAGCGGAGCGCTGAGACCCGCTCCGCCGCCCGAGCGGCTCGAGCGCGTGTTGATCGCCGCCGACTTCCACCTGGACGGAGGGGAACCCGGCCGAGACCGATTGGCCGCGCTCCTCGAGCTTGCGCGTGCGGAGTCGGCGCCGCTGTTCATCCTGGGGGATCTCTTCCATTACTGGTTCGGTCGCCGACACCTCGAACTTCCGATGTACGCGCAGGAGATCGCGCTCCTGGCGGATGCCGTCCGTTCGGGAGTCCGGGCCTACGTCTGGCCGGGCAACCGTGACTTCCTCCTCGATTCGGTCTTCTCCGAGGCGACCGGCATCTGGGTCGGTGGTGACGAAACGACGGTACACCTCGGCCGCGAGAGGGTGAGCGTGTCCCACGGGGACCTCTTCGCGACGGCGGATCTCCACTATCAAGCCATGCGACAGTTGGTGCGGAGCGCTCCGATTCGCCTCCTCGCGCGTCACCTCCCGACGCGCTGGGTCGACCGGATTGCCGCGCGCTTGCGTCGTCACTCCCAGCGAGTCGTGCGCGAGAAACCCGCGGCGACGCTGGAGCCCGATCGGGCCGCCGTTCTGGCGACGCTCAGAGCGGGGGCGGACACGGTGATCTGCGGCCACTTCCACCAGTTCCACGACGAGCGGTTCCCGGCGGAGTTGGGTGGGGGGCGGTTCTTGGTTCTCGAGCCCTTCGAGGCTCGCGGCGCGTATCTCCGAGGGAGTGAAGATGGTTGGAGCCTGGGCCACGTCACGAGCCCCGGCCGGCGCGCACTCGGCGGGGGCGCGTCGTGAACCCATCGGAGGACGAAGCGAGGACCGCGATCCCCGAGCCGGTCATCGTCATCACGGGACCGACGGCGGGTGGGAAGTCCTCGCTCGCACGGCAACTCGCCGAGCGACTCGGTACGGGTGTCTTCTCGCTCGACTCGATGAAGGTCTACCGCGGTATGTCGATCGGAACCGCGAAGCCGTCCCCGCGAGCGACGGCCGATGTGCCGTTCCGCATGACCGACCTGCGGGAGGCGTGGGAGGCGTTCTCGATCGGCGACTACATCGACGAGCTCGCGGGATTCGTCCATCGAGTCCCGTCGCCCTGGTTGCTCGCCGGAGGCACCGCGTTCTATCTCAATGCGCTACTGCACGGTATCTTCCGAGGTCCACCTCCGAACCCCGCGCTGCGGGCGGAGCTCGAGGCTGTCGAGGTGAGCGAGCTGCATCGCCGGGTGTCGGAGCTCGATCCGGCGTCCGGGCTCCGCATCCACGCGACCGATCGCCGTCGATTGACCCGGGCGCTGGAGGTGATGGCGGAGTTCGAGGAGCCGTTCTCGGTCCTGCAGTCGCGGCGTGTCCCCTACCTTCGTCCCGGGCGATTCCGCCTGATCGGTTTGGTTCGGCCGCGAGCCGATCTCTACGCCCGGATCGATGCGCGCGTCGAGTCGATGTTCGATCGCGGATGGATCGAAGAGGTCCAGGCGCTGATGGACCGGCACGATCCGCCGTGGAGCGTCCAGGCCAACCAGTCCATCGGCTATCCGATCATACGAGAGGCGCTGCTCGAGGGACGGGATCCTCGAGCGATGCTCGCCGAGATCCAGAAGCGCACCCGTCACTTCGCTCGGCATCAACTGATCTGGTTCCGCAAGATGCCGATCGAATGGTGGCGCCCCGACGAGGCGGATCGCCTGCTCCAGGACATCGAGGACAGCTTGCAGCGATTCGCGGAGCACGGGGCGTTTCCTCCTGCGGTCCCGGAAAGGGTTCAGGATGTCGAACTCTGATCATGGCGACGGGGAGAGCGGTTCCCGGGAGGACATGGATCCCAGGCGCTTCCGCAAGGCGCTCATCGTCTACGCGGTTCTCGGTGTGGTCGCGGTGACCGGGTGGCAGGTCTGGCGCTACGGCGACGATCAGAGCCTGCGCCGTACGGCGGAGAGGAATGCCGAGATCATCGAGCGGGACTTCCGGCATCTGCGCGCTGCGGTCTCGCGGTTCGTCCAAGACCGAACCCGTGCGCCGCACAGCTGGGACGAGTTGTGCCCGATGGAGGGGGGGTACCTCGATCGCGTACCGGAGGATCCGTGGCGAGGTCGACCGTATCGCTTCTTCGAGAGCGAGGGCTGGTTCGAGGCGTACTCCTACGGTCGCGACGGGAGTCCTGGCGGCGACGGGGCAGAGTCCGACCTGTTCTCGGGGCGAGATCGGACCGAGCGCGTCCCTCCGGACCAGAGGTGAACAAGCACGGGGTCCATGGATCGACATAGGAGCCCGTTGAAAGACCCATTCCAGCCGTGAGTTCGA
>JAGQRC010000231.1 GCA_020425835.1 Planctomycetota bacterium
CGCCGGAGAGGAACTGGTCTCGGCCCACCATGGGAGCGTGTCGCACGAGAAGCGCGCGCAGATCGAGGAGGGGCTCAAGTCGGGTCGCGTGCGCGCCATCGTCGCGACGAGCTCCCTCGAGTTGGGGATCGACATGGGGGCGGTCGACCGGGTGCTGCTCGTCGAGTCCCCGGGCTCCGTCGCTCGAGGGCTCCAGCGCGTCGGACGCGCGGGCCACCAGGTCGGCGAGGTGAGCATCGGTCGAGTCTTCCCGAAGTTCCGCGGAGACCTCCTCGAGTGCGCGGTGGTCGCGGGCCGCATGCTCCGCGGTGAGATCGAGGCGATTGAGCTCCCGACCAACGCGCTCGACGTCCTCGCGCAGCAGTTCACGGCGATGTGTTGCGACACCGACCGCACCGTCGAGGAGCTCTCGCGCATCGCGCGCCGCGCCCATCCCTATCGCGAGCTCACCGACGGGGCGATCGAGTCGGTCCTCGACATGCTGTCGGGGCGCTTTCCATCCTCCGACTTCGCCGACCTGCGGCCTCTCCTCGCTTGGGATCGCACGGCCGACCGGCTGACGGCGCGTCGGGGCACGGCGACCATCACCCACATGAACGCCGGGACGATTCCCGATCGCGGCTCCTACGCGGTGCAGTTGGTCGGTGGGGGAGTTCGTCTCGGGGAGCTCGACGAGGAGATGGTCTACGAGACGCGACCGGGCGACAACATCATGCTCGGCGCGACCACCTGGCGCGTCGAAGAGATCCAGCGCAACCAGGTGATCGTCGCGCCCGCACCCGGAGAGCCGGGACGCTTGCCGTTCTGGCGTGGGGATGGGCCCGGTCGACCGATCGAGCTCGGACGCGCGATCGGCGAGTTCATCGCCGAGCTCGGCGAACGTGCGGTCGGCGCGGACGGGAGCGAGGATGACGCTCGCCGCTTCGTCACCGAGTCGACCCCCCTCGATGACCACGCCGCGCAGAACCTCGTCGCCTACATCCGTGAGCAGCACGAGCGCACCGGGACGCTCCCGACCCATGCGCGCATCACGATCGAGCGGTTCCGGGACGAGCTCGGCGACTGGCGGGTCTGTCTGCTGACGCCATTCGGCTCGCGCGTGCACGCGCCCTGGGCGATGGCGATCCAGCGCATCCTGACGGTGCGCTCCGGATTCGACGTGCAGGTCATGTACACCGACGACGGCATCGTGCTGCGGTTCGCGGATGGAGAGGAACAACCGGACCTCGATCTGTTGATCCCCAGTCCCGACGAGCTCGAGGACCTCGTCACCGAGCAGCTCGGGGACTCCGCGCTCTTCGCCGGCTTGTTCCGGGAGAACGCGGCGCGCGCGCTGCTGATGACCCGGCGCCGCCCGGATCAGCGCACGCCGCTCTGGGTCCAGCGCGTCAAGAGCCAGAACATCCTCGCCACCGTACGCCAGTTCCCCGACTTCCCGGTCGTGCTCGAGACCTATCGGCAGGCGATGCGAGACGTGTTCGACCTTCCCGCGACGAAGGCCCTTCTCGAGCGGCTGCGAAGTCGGCGCGTCAAGGTCGATGAAGTGGAGACCACTCAGGCCTCACCCTTCGCGCGTTCGCTCGTCTTCGCCTACGTCGCCGCGTCGATCTACGAGCAGGATGCGCCGATCGCGGAGCGACGCGCGCAGGCGCTGACCCTCGATCGTCAGCTGCTCGCGGAACTCCTCGGACAAGCGGAGCTTCGAGAGCTCCTCGACGTTCACGTGATCGAGGAGGTCGAAGCGAGGCTGCAACGTCGCGCAGAGGGCTGGCGAGCTCGCGACGCGGACGAGCTCCACGACACCTTTCGCCGGCTCGGAGACCTGACGCGAGACGAGATCGCCGAGCGTTGTGAGCCAGCGGACGAAGCGGGCGACGAGTCCGACGCGAACGCCTGGATCGCGAGGCTGTGCGATGAGCGGCGGGTCTGTGAGCTCCGCATCCCGATCGATGCCCATTCCGGCGCGACCGAGCCGCGATGGATCGCCGCGGAGGAGGCGGGCCTCTACCGCGACGCGTTGGGGATCGTCCCGCCGTCGGGGCTCCCCGATTCGTTCCTGGTCACTCGCGACGATGCGCTCGACGAGTTGATCCGTCGCTACGCGCGAACGCACGGTCCGTTCCGGACCGAGGACGTGGCGGGTCGCTTCGGTCTTCCCGCTTCGACGGCCGAGCCTGTGCTGCGGTCTCGATGGGCCGATGGCACGTTGGTCCGCGGAGAGATCCACCCGACGGGATCCCGACCGGAGTGGTGCGACGCCGAGGTGCTGCGCCGGATCAAGCGCGAGACCATCGCTCGATTGCGGGGCGAGGCGTCGCCGGTCGACGCGCGAACCCTCGGTCGGTTCCTCCCCGAGTGGCACGGCGTCGGAGGGCGGCGACGCGGCGTCGATGGTCTTCTCGAGACGTTGACCCAGCTCGAGGGCGTGCCGTTCTCCTACCGCGAGCTGACGAAGAGTGTCCTTCCGTTGCGCGTCTCGGACTTCACGCTCGACATGCTCGATCTGCTCGCGGCATCCGGAGCGATCGTCTGGATCGGACGCGGGCTCGCGAGTGCGAGCGATGGTCGGATCGCGATCTACCGGCGCGAGCGGCTCGCCGCGCTCCTGGAACCCGACGATGGCGAGGCCGAAGCGGTGAGCGAGCTCACACCGGTCCACTCGACGATCCTCGACCAGCTCGCTCGACGCGGCGCCTCGTTCCAGTTCGATCTCCAACGTGCGGTTCAGGCGGGGACGCCGATCGTGACCGACCGCGAGTTCGTCGAGGCGCTCTGGGATCTCGCGTGGTCGGGGCGCGTGACCAACGACACCTTCGCGCCGTTGTCGACCTTCGGTTGGCGGCCGCAGCGCAGCGGCCGGGTCCGCCGGTCACCGTCGTTCACGGCGGGGCGTTGGTCCACGGTCGAGTCGCTCCGCTTCGAGGTGTCGTCGACCGAACGCGGCGTCGCCCTCGCGGAGCTGCTTCTCGAACGATACGGAGTCGTGTCGCGCGAGGCGGCGCGAGCGGACGAGACCGCGGGCGGGTTCCAACGCGTCTACCGCGTGCTCCAGGCGATGGAGGAGGCGGGCAGGATCCGGCGGGGCTACTTCGTCGAGGGCCTCTCGGGCGCGCAGTTCGCGCGCCCGGGCGTGATCGACCTCCTGCGCGGCGCGCGGGAGGAGAGAGAGAAACACGAGCAGCCGCCGACCGACGACGACGTCGTCATCCTCCCCGCGAGCGACCCCGCCCAGCCCTACGGCGCGGTGCTGCCGTGGCCGAAGCCCACGGATGACCGGAGCCGACCACGACGGGCGCCCCAGTGCTGGGCCGTGCTCGTGCGCGGCGCGTTGCGCCTGTTCGCCGGTTCGCGAGGGCGACAGCTGATCACCTTCGAGAGCGACGAGCCGGTCGACGCCGAGTTGGATCTCGCCGTCGCCGCCCTGGCGCGGTTGCCACGCGAGTGGAGCGGACGGATGACCGTCGAGACGATCGATCAGGTGCCGGTTCGCGAGTCGAAGCTCGGCGCACGACTGCTCGCGCACGGATTCGAGGCGAGTTACAAGGGCTACGCGCGGGGGTGACCCCAACCCGATCGCGAAGCTCACTGCTCGTGTTCGTGCCCCCTGGTCGAGCCGACACTACCGAAACGGCGCGAGCCGTGGAGCCAACCTCGCCGAGGAGATCCCGACATGGCCGAAGCCCCATCCGTCGTGGCCACCATCACCGCCATCCTCCGATCGCAGAAGTCTCTCGCGGAGCGGGGCATGACCCAGCTCTCCGACGAGCAGTTCTTCCAGCCCATCGCCGAAGAGTGCAACTCGGTGGCGATCGTCGTGAAGCACGTCGCCGGGAATCTCCACTCCCGCTTCACCGACTTCCTGACATCGGACGGGGAGAAGCCGTGGCGGAACCGCGACACCGAGTTCGTCACCGACGATGACACCCGGGTGTCGCTCCTCGATCGCTGGGAGTCGGGTTGGCGCGTGCTCTTCGATCAGCTCGACGGACTCACCGACGCCGATCTCGGCCGGTCGCTGGTCATTCGCGCCGAACCCCACAGTGTGCTGCAAGCGCTCCTGCGACAGGTCTCCCACTACGGCTACCACGTCGGACAGATCGTGCTGATCGCGCGCGCGCTGCGCGGCGCGTCGTGGGAGTCGCTGAGCATCCCGAAGGGGAAGTCGGACGAGTTCAATCGATCGATGTTCGGGAAGTGAATCGCGTCACCTAGTACTTCGAGTTTCGACGGGTGTGCTGGGCGCAGGAAGCTCGGACTCTCGGCCGGAATGAGTTTTCAACGGACTGCTAGCTCGGCCGTCATCGGCTGTTCGCCGTCGCCCCCAGGGTGGCGAAGAGTTTGTCGTGGTCGAGGGGCTTCTCGAGGAGGGGACAGCGGCATCGTTGGGCGAACTCGATCGAGTCGCTCGAGGCGAGGTCGCCGGTGAAGAAGACGGTCCGATCGAGGATCTCGGGTCGATGTGTCTCGAGGTGATCGTGGAAGCCGATGCCTCCGAGCCCCGGCATGCGGAGGTCGCAGAGGATCGCCCCGAAGTCATCGAGCGGGAGCTCGAGCGCGGCCTCGACCGACGCCGCGGTGTCGACGCTCCAACCGCGTCGTCGGGCGAGTTCGCACAGGACTCGGCGGACGGCATCGTCGTCGTCCACGACGAGGAGCGAGCCAGTCGTGAGCGCGATCGGTCGGATCTCCCGCCGCTCGTCGGAGGTCAGCTCGAAGCGTGGGACGTAGACTCGAAAGACCGCGCCGCTCGTCGTCGCGGTGTCCTCGACGTCGATCGTCCCGTTGTGTTGTCGCACGATGGCGTGGGCGATCGCGAGGCCGAGCCCCGTACCCTTGCCGGGCTGTTTGGTCGTGAAGAACGGATCGAAGAGTCGCTCCCGGATCTCCGGCGGGACGCCGGGTCCCTGATCGGCGACCCGAAGGAGCACCCCGCCGCGGTGTTCGTGCGCGTCCACGACGACCACGCTCTGCGCGGGTGTGGCGTGGAGCGCGTTGACGACGAGGTTCTCCACGACCTGCTCGATCCCGATGCGATCGCACGTGATCCGGAGATCGGTTGGACAGTGGATCCGGACCCGACGACCTTCCCGGGTGAGCTCCGGTGCGAGCCCCCGTCGAACCCGATCGATCAGCTCGCCGACATCGACCTCGACGTAGGATCGCACCGACTGGCTCGCGAGCGCCGAGAGGTTGCGCACGATGCCACGACAGCGCTCCGCCTGCTCGGCGATGGTCGCGGCGATCGGATCATCCGGCGCGTTCTCCTCCAGCATGTTCGCGTAGCCGAGGATCACCGTGAGCGGATTGTTCAGCTCGTGAGCGACGCCGGAGACCACCGCACCCAACGCGCGCAGCTTCTCGTCCCGCTCCATGGCGCGGCGCAACCGCTCGCGCTCGTGCTCGGCGGTGAGTTGTCGGCGATGTGCCGTCTCCAGCACCGTGATGACCAGCCCGATCCCGAGCAGGAGCTGCACACCGAGATCGATGAACGAGTTGAGCGAGAGCCAGTACTGAGAGCCCCAGCGACCGTCGGCCGTGACGGCCGCCGCGTGGATCGACCAGCTCGCCGCGAGCCCCAACAGCGACCAGCGCACCACGCGAGTCCCGAAAGTGTGCTCCCGCAGCGAGTTCAACCCGCGCAGGGCGGCGATCGCGAATGCGATCATCAACGGCGCCTGGATCAACAGGAGATCTTCGATCCCGGGGATCAGGAGAGGAGTCGACGCGAACAGGACGATCGCTGGCCAGCGGGCGACGCGGATCCACTTCGGCAGGTCCTGCCCGCCGAGTCTCGAGCTCCCCGCGACGAGCTGGTAGCCGAACTCACACTTGAGCGCCATGTAGAGGGCGTAGCAGATCACCGCGAAGGGGCGACCGTCATCCCAGTTGGCGAGCTCGTTGACGTCGTGGGCGCGGAAGAAGCGAACGCCCATCACGGTGAGGCTCGTGGCGAGCGCCAGGAACGCTCGCAGGAAGCTCCCGAGCGCAGGACTGAGGGTCCGTCGGCGATTCATCGAGATCAACAACGCGACGAACACCCAGGCGACGAACGCCTGGACGAACACGCCGATCAGCGCGAGGAGATCGAGGACCCGAAGAAGGAACATCCGACACCCACCAGCCGTCGCGGCCGCGCCGTCGAGGCAGACCTCCGCCCCCGAGTCGGCGCCGCGAACCCTGGATTATGCCGGGGGCGAGACGGGGCGTCTCCCGTTCCCCGACGCCGTCCAGCGAGATCCCGGGAAGGGGGGAGGTCTTCGGTCCATGCTTCGGCCGAGGATGCCGCCGTTGGTGGGGCGCGGGGAGGAGGAGCCGAAGGACTCGGCCCCTCCGGTGGAAGCGGATCAGGCGAGACTCTCGCTCTTCT
>JAGQRC010000232.1 GCA_020425835.1 Planctomycetota bacterium
TGCGTGACGCTCGAGCGACCCGAGAAGCGCGCCGAAAGGGCCGGTTCGGTGTTGATCCTGACCGGAGGGACCAGCGACATCCCGGTCGCCGAAGAGGCACGCGTCACCGCCGAGATCTGCGGATCCGCGGTCACCACGCACTACGACGTCGGAGTCGCAGGACTCCATCGCGTCCTCGCTCGACGAGCCGACATTGCCTCGGCCCACGCGATCATCGTCGTGGCCGGCATGGACGGCGCGCTTCCCTCGGTCGTCGCCGGCCTGGCCGCCTGTCCCGTGATCGGAGTGCCGACGTCGATCGGGTACGGCGCCGCGTTCGGGGGCCTCGCTCCGTTGTTGACGATGCTGAACTCCTGCGCGGCCGGTCTCTCGGTGGTGAACATCGATGCCGGGTTCAGCGCGGGAATGATCGCCGCTCGAATCAATCGGCAAACCGTCGAAGGAACCGCGAGACGTGAATCGATGGGGCAGTGAAGATCCCCGATTGGGTGACGCCGATCCCCCCGCGCCACGCCGACGCTCACAAGGGCACCATGGGTCGAGTCGCCATCGTCGGCGGCTCGCCCGGGCTGACCGGCGCGATGACCCTGGCGCAGCTCGGTGCACTTCGCTCCGGCGCGGGGCTCGTCACCTGCTTGGTCCCCCGCTCGGTGCACACGATCCTCGAGATCAAGACGACCGAAGCGATGACGCTCCCCCTGGAGGACGACGGGAGCGGCTGCATCGGAACGGGGGCAGAAGCGAACATCGTCGACTTCGCCGCGCGAACGGATGCGCTCCTGATCGGCCCCGGCATGGGTCGGAGCGCTGCCTCGACCGAGGTGTTGCTCTCGATCCTCGAACGTTGCGCGCAGCCGATCGTCGTCGACGCGGACGGCCTCTGGCACCTGTCGCAGAATGCCCATCGGGTAACGCGAGCTCCGAGCAGCTGGATCCTGACTCCACACGAGGGAGAACTCCGACGCCTCGTCGAAGCGCTCGGCTCGACATGGCGCGGACGTCGTGAGGCAGCGCGCGAGGTTTCCGTCGGTCTCGGCGCGGTCGTCGTCGCGAAGGGACCGGGGACGCTCGTCACCGACCCCGACGGCGCGCTCGTCCAGAACTCGAGCGGGAATCCAGGCCTCGCTTCGGGCGGAACGGGAGACGTCCTGGCCGGCGTGATGGTCGCACAAGCCGCACGCGTCGCCGCCAGCGGTGGACTCCCGGAAGGCGGGGCACTGTTCCGTGCCGCGAGCCGAGCAGCATGGCTCCACGGCCGTGCGGCCGACTTCGCGGCATACGGCGAGGCGGCGCGCGCGGTCCCCGGTCGACTCGAACTCGAAGCGCGGCGCTCCGCCGGTGGTCGGGTTCAGGGTGAAGGAGCCATCGGCGAAGAGAGCTTGATCGCTACCGACGTCATCGCCCATCTTCCTCGAGCCATTCTCGAGCTCGAGGAGCACACGCCATGAGTCCCGACAACTCGAATCCACAATTGGTGACCGCTCACCGTGACCTCGGCGACGACTGGTTCGAGCTCGAAGTCGAGGCGCCCGAGATCGCGTCGCAGGTGAGGGCTGGTCAATTCGTCCAGGTTGCGGTCGGCGCCGAGGACGCGCCGCTCACCCGCCGGCCATTCAGTGTCTTCGACGTCCGCCCCCACGATGGCGTGCCACGGAACATCGCCCTGCTCTGCCAGGTGGTCGGTGTCGGGACTCGATGGTTGAACGAACTCCGCGCCGGGGATCGCGTCGACTTGCTCGGACCGCTCGGGAACCCACTGCCCCACCCCGACCTGCCGACCGATGGGGTGATGTTCCTCGTCGGTGGCGGCATCGGAGTCGCACCGCTGTTCCTCTACACCCGTGAGCTTCTCGCTCGCGTCGCGGCGCCGCGATTCGAGGTGGTACTCGGGGCGAGACGCTCCTCGCTCCTCAAGGGCGGCGACGCGTTCGCGGCGTTGGGTGTCGCCGTGCACGCCGCGACGGACGATGGGAGTGCGGGATTCCACGGCAACGTCGTCGAGCTCCTCCAGCGACGCATTGCCGAACACGACGGGGTCGAGATCGCCGGAATCGGCTGTGGCCCGCACGGAATGAACGTCGCACTCCGCGACTTCGCGGTGCGCCGCGAGATCCCCTTCTGGATCAGTCTCGAGAACGTCATGCCGTGCGGCTTCGGGGCCTGTTTCGGATGCGTGATCGAGAGCCCCGCCGGGTCGGAGCGGCGCTATCGACGGGTCTGCGTCGAAGGCCCCGCATTCCTCGCCTCGGAGCTCCCCGCTCACTTCTGAGACTGCTCCGCCCCGAGTTCCTCGAGGCGGGCACGGCAGGACCATCCCGCGATCGCTGGCCGTGCTCTGCCACCGAGAGCAACCCCGGACACCGCGAATCCCCAGGTGGTCAAAAAACAGCCCAAAATGGAAGTCGACTGCGTGCGACGACTTCGGCCAAAACCCCCAAACGCCTCGATCTTGGACAGTTCAGGAGCGCCCGAACGGTCGATGGAAGGGGTGGCCGGGGAGAGATGGCATCCAGGAGTGGCCATTTTCCGTCCGTAGCGGCGAATTGGGCCAGGGTCTGGCGAGGGGGGGTCGTCTCGCTACAATGTCGGACGCGTCGCGGTTCGACAACCGGTCGCGAACGACTCGCGAGGCGCTCTCGACACCAACCGTCTCGGGACGAACACTCTCGGGACGAACACTCTCGGGACGAAGCAGCGCCGGACGAAGTCCAAAGACAACGAAACAACGGCACCCGCGTCAGTCGCCTTCGAAAAGACGTCGACAGCGTCCAAAGAAGCAACCGACGAGCACAGGCGCCACCCGAAGAAACTCGTTCCGTCCCAGGATCGACGCCGCTGACATTCGGCAGCGGAGCTTTCGATAGCGAAGCAAGCGCTGTCGAGGGCAACAGGCCCGGGGCGTAACAAAAGACTTCGGGGGAGGCTGGGTCTCCCCAACCTCCCCTCGATCCTGATGGGCCGGAAGGGGACGTCCCCCCCTTCCGGTTTTTTTTGTGCCCTCGGACTTTCGTCCACGAGCAGCGTTCTTCTGATCGGGCTCGTGTTCTGCGTTGCGAACGGCAACTCGACCGGCCGAGCTGTTCTCGAGCGAACGCGCGGGACCTCCGCTGAGATTCGCAAGGCTCGAGCGTCCATCATATCGGCAGCGACGAAGAGGTCGTTCAGTCGACTCGCCTCCCCAGGGCTCGGATCACACGCCCGACATTTCGACCCAGACCCTCAATCGGTGGCGTTCCGAATCTCTCGGCTGGCGTTCCCACCGCGCGCTTCGCCAACGACATTACCCGCGGGTCGACATGCCCCGTGTTCCCCCTGCGCGTCCGACGTCACCCGCGTTCTTCCCTGTCCGTGTGAGCGCTCGTGTTCGGGGTCTGTCTGTTCGCCCTGACAATGGCCCCGCGTCGAACTCGCTCCACGGCGTTCGTTCGCCCACCTCGTTCGTTCGCCCGCTGCAACCCGGAGCGAACGGTAACCCGGAACCAAAGCGAAGTCGAAGCGTCTGCCGTCACGCGTCAACTCGCCGGGATTATAGTGGCATCGCGACCGCGAACAAGCGGCGACTCACCGGCCGTCGGACCGCTCGAAGCTGCGTCGTCGACACGGGGTCGCACCCGTGCGACATCCTACGGACGTCGAACTCGAGCCGTCGAGTCTCCACCGCTCCAACGCACACGCTCTCCGTCGATCACGACCGATCCATCTTCCTCGAGGTACTCGAGCGACGCGGCGAGGGAACGGCGGGCCAGGTCGACGACCGCGGGTTGCACGTCGTGGTAGATCGATCCGACCACACGCTCGATATCGACCCACTCGGGCTCGTCGGCGCGGATGAACTCTTGGATCGCTCGGATGCGCTCGAGACGATGCGCAACGAAGCGCTCCAACATCGCGGCGCCGGTCCGGACCGCCGGACCGTGACTCGGATAGACCGTGGCTACCGATTCCGATCGGAGTCGGTCAAGGGTTCCAAGGTAGGTTCGTAGGTGTCCTTCGGGAGGGTCGATCAATACCGTCGACACGGAAGAGACGAGGTCACCCAGTATCGCCGAGCGATATCGGCTCTCCACGAAGGCGAGATGATCGGGCGAATGACCAGGAGTGTGGAGGACGCGAAGCGTCCATTCCCCCGTGCCGTCAGGCGCAGATCCGAGGTCCAGCTCATCGCCTTCGTTCAGCTCGAACGTCGTCGTTCCGAGCGGCACGTGACCCGCTTGCTCGAGCGACTCGAGCGCAAGAGGGTGACCGCCGATCCGAACCCCGTACCGCTCTGCGGTCGCACGAACCGCACCGACGTGGTCGGGGTGCGCGTGGGTCACGAGGACGGCCTCCAGCTTCACACCGGAGTGCAGGGCGGAGTCGATCTTGGCGAGCAGCCGCGCTTGCTCGTCGAGCTTGGTCGGAGCGGGGTCCACGACGTAGAGGCGTTCGTGTCCGACGAGGAAGCAGTTCGTCGTCGTCGCCGGCGGCTTGGTCCGCGCTTCGAGCGGCGCCACGAAGATCCCCGGGTTGTAGCGCACCGGATGCAGTCGCCCCTCCCGGAGCGCACGTCCCTCGGCGTCGGCGACCGCCGCGAAGCGATCCAGCCCGTGTTCGTCGAGGATCTCCAGAAGGAACAACACGGGAGGCGCGATCAGGATCTCACCCCGGCGCCACCGCAGAAGAGCGTCCGCGGGGCGCAGGAACATCCCGTGGTCGAGCTCTCCGGGCCAGATGATCGGATCGGCCTCCGGCGGGAGCTCCGCCGTGAAAAACACCGTCTCGTATCGTCGAGGAGAGAACGGAGGAGTCGTGATCTCGAGCACTCGAGTGAGCTCGCCTTCATCTTCTCCCACGACTTCGCTCCAACGCGCCTGCGCGCCGTGGGACTCGAGCAGGTCGCGTCGTAACGACTCGCGGTCCCCGACGGACAGAGCCCGGACCTGCGCGTGGAGCCCCACGCCCGTCTCCTCGAAGAGCTCTCGAATCGCGCAGCGCTCGAACCCGCGCTCGCCCCCCTGGCGGGCCTCTTCGGGATCGATCACCCCTCCCGGAAAGGCATAGTAGCCGCCGAAGAACGCGAGCTCCGGGGACCGACGGACGAGGTAGACCTCGGTCGAATCGCCACGGGATCGGGTCAGGATGATCGCCGCCGACTTGCGCGGAGGCTTCGATCGAGAGGACACGGGTAGACCTCGCATCTGTGGGGTCGGTGACTCGGCATCGGTTTCCGAAGCGCGAGGAAAGGGGGTCCGTCATGGTACCGGGATCAGGCGAGCGATGTCATCTCGGGTTCCGTCGGCCTTGCTCCCCGGTTCCGTGCCCGGGTATTCTCTGCCGCTTCGATCGACCCCGGCCAGCGCTCCATACTCGGAGCGGCGTGCGGAGCGCGGGACCGCCTGGGTGCCCGACCTCCCCATCGCTGTCCGATCTCTCCGCTGCGCGCCTCCACCCGGAAGGGCTCCCCACCGATGAACCGTGTGATCTTCGGCCTCCTCGTGTCGTTTCTCGCGCTGACGGTCAGCGGGTGCTGCACCGACCCGGTCAACGGCGAGTCCTACCTCTGCTTCGGTGAACCGAGTGATCAGGAAGAGGCGCAGATCGGGGCGAGCTACGCTCCATCGTTCATCGCGGAGAGCGGCGGTCTGTATCCCGATCGAGCGCTCCACGACTACCTGAACCACATCGTCATCGACAAGATGGCGCGTCACACCCAGCGCCCCAATCTCCCGTGGGAGTTCCACATCCTCAACACCTCCCAGATCAACGCGTTTGCGCTGCCGGGTGGCCAGGTCTTCGTGACGCGCGGGCTCCTCGCAAGGCTCGACAGCGAAGCTCAGTTCGCGCATCTCATGGGTCACGAGCTGGGGCACGTCACTCACAAGCACTCGGTTCGCGGCCAGACCCGGGCGACTCTCTTCGGTCTCCTCGTCGGAGCGGTCGGCGTCGCGGAGAGTTCGATCGGGGATCCGGACAGCCCCCAGTACGTGACGACGGCGGTCTCGGGTCTCGGTCAGTTGACACTGCTGAAGTTCTCGCGCGATCAAGAGCTGCAGTCGGACTGCCGCGGCGTCGACTATGCCGTCGCCGCGGGCTACGACCCCCGCGAGGGCAAGAAGACATTCGAGATGTTCCTCGCGCTGAAGCAGCAGGCGGGACAGGGCGAGTCCCTGATCGACGGGCTGCTCTCGACCCACCCTCTCGACTCCACGCGAATCGAGCAGATCGACGCCTACATCGCGGAGACCCAGCCCGAGCTCCCGCAGGGGCTGGTCGTCAACGAGCCGCACTTCCAAGATCTGATGACGGACGTCCGCGGGGCGCAGGCCGTGTACGACGATCACGACCGCGCCATG
>JAGQRC010000233.1 GCA_020425835.1 Planctomycetota bacterium
GGAGAACTTCATGGTCGACGGGGGTCCCCCGCTCGACAACCTCGGTCGAATCCTCGAGACCTACCGCGTCGTCCAGCACGGCGTCTCGCTGAGCATCGCCTCGACCGATCCTCTCGACTTCGAGTACCTCGCGCGGCTCAAGAAGCTCTGCGCGTTCACGCAGACGCCGTGGTTCTCCGATCACCTCTGCTGGACGACCGCGCACGGCACGCACTACCACGACCTGTTGCCGCTCCCCTACACCTCGGAGTACGCGCGGTTCATCGCTGAGAAGGCGCGAATCGTCCAGGACTTCGTCGAGCTGCCGTTCGCGCTCGAGAACCTGTCGAGCTACGTCGGGTTCCAGAGCTCCGAGATGACCGAGTGGGAGTTCTACCGCGAGGTCGTGGAGCGGGCCGACGTCCACTTCATGCTCGACGTCAACAACGTGTTCGTCAGTTCGGTGAACCACCAGTTCGATCCTCACGCGTATCTCGCTCACCTTCCGTTCGACCGCGTCGCCCAGGTCCACGTCGCCGGTCACCTCGAGCTCCCCAACGGGACGCTGCTCGACACCCACGATCACCGGGTCAAGCGCGAGGTCTGGGATCTGTACCGCTCCGTGCACGAGCGCACCGGCGGGGTGTCGACGATCCTCGAGTGGGACGCGAACTTCGTCTCCTACGAAGAGACCGTCGCCGAGGCGATGGTCGCTCGAGCGGTCCAGCAGTCGACGGCCGCCTCCGGGGTCGACTCCCCGTGACGGACGCACCCCGCCCTCGCGTCGATCCTCCGCTCTCGCTCGTGGAACTCCAGCGCGAGTTCGGGCGCGCGATCGCAACGCCGTTCGAGTTCATCGACGACGCCGGGAACTACCGCGTGCGGCTCGATCGCTTCCCCCCCGGCCTCGTGGCGCAGTTGCTCCCGCGGGAGGATCTGGGGATGTGCGGCGCGGATCGGCTCGCGACGTACAACCAGCAGTACTGGTTTCGGCTGTTCACCGTGCTCCAGGAGGAGTATCCGCTCGTTCGCCACCTCCTCGGCGTGACCCGGTTCAACCACATGGCCAGCGC
Organism: Planctomycetota bacterium; assembly: GCA_020425835.1. Next base: position 1,053 of record JAGQRC010000233.1, read on the forward strand.
CTATCTGACCGCCTACCCCTCGCGTTCCCCGACCCTGCGCGACCTGTCGAACGATCTCTCCCGCTTCCTGTCCGACGATCACGAGTGGAACCGACCCGTCATCCGCGAAGCCGCTGCGCTCGAGTACGCGTTCATCCAGATCTTCGATGCCGCGCAGCGTCCGCCGCTGGATCTCCATCGCCGAGCCCCCGAGGCGCTCACCTCGATCGCCGAGCGACCCCTGGTGTTCCAGCCCCACGTCCACCTGTTCATCGAGCACTGGAACCTCGTCGCGCTCCGCGAGCTCGCTCGCACGGATGTCGATGACGAACGAGTCCTCACACCCGAACCCTGCGCGGGCGATCGAGGGGAGGAAGCTCGTCATTGGGTGCTCTACCGAGGTGCACAGGGCCCGACGAGCGCGCGGATCGATGCGACGCAGTTCCGTCTCCTCGACCACATTCGACGGGGAGCCCCTCTCGGCGAAGCCCTGGACGAGGTGGCCGCGGTCGCCGACGAGTCGGAGCTCGCGCACTTGACGGACGGCCTGCAGACCTGGTTCGGCGAGTGGGCTGCGCGGGGTTGGTTCGCAGCGCCCGAGTGACGGCGACACGCCTCTCGGAGCGCGATTCGCAAAGGAAGCGAAGAGCGGGCGATCCTTCACTCGCGGATCTCCACCTCTGTCCCAACGACCAGACAAGACGAAGTCGAAGCGGACCAAGGCGGTCTACTTCGGGAAGGGCTTCTCGCCCGGTGACTCGTGGGGGAGCATCCTCGCTGTGTCTCCCCGTCGACGAGCCGATCGTGGTCGATTCTCGAGCCGGCGAGACAGAACTCGTATCTCGCGCACGAACTCGGGTCGAGGAATGAAGTCTGCGAGTCTCTCGAATCGCTCCGACCATGGGGCCATTCCACGACACCAATTCCTCCGGACACGCCAGACATCCCACTCGGGAGGTCGTCACCCCTGCGAACGGAGGAGTTCATGGACCCATCGAAACTTCGGACCTTGTTGAGCCTGCTGTTGATCGCGTGGCTCGGAACGGGCCCGATCCTCGCGCAAGATCCGCAGGAGACACCCGAGGACGGCACAAGCAACCCCGTCGCCGACGACGCCGACAATCACGATGAGTCCGCCGGAGATGAAGACGGCGAAGACTCCGAAGGAGATCCGATCGACGTGAGTAGTGGTGCGTTCCGGTACTCGAAGACGGTACTGTCACGCCCCGGGCGCGGCATGGACTTCAACTTCGACCTGAAGTACCTGAGCAGCGCATGGACGATCGAAACGAACACGGCCGCGCGGTGGACCCACAACTTCGAACAGAAAATCGTTCTCCATGTGACCAAGGGCGCCGAGATCACGCCATATCCGGGTCCCGTGGACACCGTCGGCTCCCCCTATCAAGTCGGAGGGGATGCTCCCGGCGATGGTCGCACTGGCGGGGGCGGCGGTGGAGGAGCCGAGCCGGGCGGTGGCGGAGGAACGAGTGAGCCGCTCTATCCTCTGCACTACAAGATCTTCCACTACCACAACCTCAAGATCGATCGCTACTTCAAGGACCCGAGCGACTATCGGCTCTGGAACGGACAGAAGGGGCTCTTCAAGAAGATCTGGCTGACGTACCCCGGTGGAACCGGACCTGCTTCCCGGATTCCGATCACGATGACGATGAGGGCAGCGGACGGAACGATTGCCGTCTTCGATCTGCGGGAAGGTGGAGACTGCTATGGCCTCCCTTACCAGCAGGGCTCGACCTCGACGTTCGTCTATCGCCCCTCTCAGATCATCGACCGCCACGGGAACACGTTCGATCTCAACTACGAGACCCTGACGCGTCCGTCGCAATGCCCGACGCTCTTTCCGTGGTCCTCGTACCGGAGGTTGATCGGCATCGTCGACACCTTCGGAATGCTCACGACCCTCGACTACGATGCCGGTGGATGGCTCGAGACGATCACCGGCCCGACCGGTCGCACCGTGACCCTGGAGCACGACACGATCGGGAATCTCACGGCGTTCAGCATGCCGCCCATCGCGACGGAGCCGAGCCGCTGGGTCGTCGAGTACAGCAGCAAAGTCACGGGCATGCCGAACTCCGGGCACAACGTCGAGCGCATCATCGCGCCTAACGAAGTCAACGACGGAAGCAACACCCCGTACGTGGAGAACATCTACGACGACACCTTGGAGTTTCGGGTCGTTCGTCAGATCTACGGCGGAATCAACTCGTCCGGCGTCTCCGCCGGCGGGATGCACGATTTCATCTACGAGTTCCAGCCCCAGTTCCCAACCCAGCAGCTCCTCCAGCATCCCTGGTTCGGGGAGAAGAGCCGGACGCTCACCGTCGATCCCAACGGCAACGTCGAGCTGAAGATCTACGACGGAGACGATCGCCTGCGGCTGATCTACAAGTTCACGGGACGGTTGAACCACCTGGTCGACCCGCAGAATCCGCCCTCGATCAGCAGTCTCGTCGCCTACGACGTCGGGTGGTCCACCCCGGCGGGCCCCCATGCCTTCGGCAACATCCTCACGCCCGACGAAGCGACGATCGGCTCGTTCGAGACTCCGACCGGGGCCTACGTCACTCGTCGTGACTACAACGGCGACAATCTGATGTCGAAGGAGATCTCTCTCGACGATATCACCGAGTACGAGTTCGGCTCCAGCTCCACCGATAGGTTCCAAGACGGGAACCTGGTCGTGGTCCGCAAGATATCGGTCGACGATCCGGCCGATGTGATCGAACGCGCCTTCTCGTACGAGCCCTACTTCAACCAACGCTGGGTCGACTACGATCCTCGCGGTCTGGGCACTCACGTGCCCCCCAACGGGGGAACGAACTCGGCGGATCGGTACTCGGTCCGCCGGATCTTCGACTTCCAGGAGGGCGGGAACACCTTCGGGGGCCTGGTCGCAGTCTGGGAGATCGACACCACTCAAGCGCTCCAGACGACGACGCTCACGAGTCTCGGCGTCAGCAACCCGGGAACCGTGTCGTTCAATCTCGGGGACCAGAACGGTGACGGAAACACGAGCCAGAACTACGGCAACGTGATTGCCATAGAGTCCACGGCCCAGGTCTATGTCGACGCGACTCAACCCGGGCTGGGGTTCGGGAGCCAGGTCATTCGCAACGAACGTCGGTTCAACGACTATTCGAACGTCACCCATATCATCGATCCTCTGGGGAACGAGTCCGAGCAGCGATTCTACCCCGGCTCCGACCCCTTCGGCCTCAACAGCTCCGTCCCGACGACGACGGGTTCCGGTCGCCTGGCGCTGATCGTCGCTCCGGAGTCCGTGCAGCGCGCGTTCGAGTACGACGCCCTGGGACGGCAAACTCTGGAGACCGACCCGCGGGGCTTCCCCATCGCCCATGTCTTCGATGATCAGAATCACGTGGTGATGACGATCGACGCCCTCGGTGAGACGACCTCCTGGAGCTACGACGCCAACAGTCATCTCCTCGCGCGGAGCCGGCAGTACTTCGGCCCGGAGCTCGACGCCAATGGTCTTCCCACCGGAACCCGTATCCTGGAGGGGCTGGTTGCGGAGAGCTGGACCTACGATCTACTCGGCAACGAGCTGACCTACACCCGAACGAGCGACACGACGGGACAGACCAAGACCCGACAGTTCCGATACGATCGCAACCAGAATCGCGTCGCCACCTTGACCGAGCTCTGGACTCCGGGCTCCGGCCACCTCTCCACTTGCGTGTTCGATGAACTCGACCGCCTCTACACGGAGACGCAAGGAGGGGTCACGTCGCAGTTCGCGTCGCTCTCGGCGAACGCCGATGCCGTCTCCAGCCTGGGGCTAGCCTCGACCGGACTGGAGACCACGAAGACGACCCTCTACGAGGGATCGGAGAAGGCGCGACGCCTCGACGGCAAGGGGCAGGCGACCATCATGCTCTACGATGGCTTCGGGAGAATGACCACGGAGCGCGACCCGCTCGGCAACGAAGTCCGCAGGGTTCGCGATCTCGCCGACAATGTCATCGAGATCAGCCACTTCGGCGACGACGGTGCCGGAAACCTCGTCACGCTGGCGCGCCGCCAGTTCCTTCACGACGAGAGTTCGCGGGTCTTCTCGATCGAGGCGGATCACTTCCGGCTCGATACGGGATCGATCGGCGACGGGATCTCGACCTCCCGGACGCTCTTCGACGCAGCGTCGAACCCCGTGCAGCAGGTCGACGACCTCGGCGCCGTGACGCTCAACGAATACGACGATCTCAATCGGCTCGAGACGGTCACGGATCCGGTCGGAAACTCCGTCGCATACGTTCGCGATGCCAACGGGAACATCATCCGCGCCACCTCGACCGAACTGCACGGCGACGGCACGTCCCAGCTATTCGTCACTCTGATGTTCTACGATCCGTTGAACCGGATGGTCGCTCGAACGTCGCCGGGCAACGAAACGTCTCGGTACGCCTACGACTCGCTCGGCCTGATTCGCTTCCAGAGCGACGCCCGGAGCGCCAACTTGAGTGTCGGATTGTCGAGCCTCGACACCTACGGCGAGCACAGCGGACTCGCCGGAAGGTCCACGAACGATCACGGAAACACAACGACCCGAACCTACGACTTCGACGGTCGGGAGCTGACGCGTCGGTTCTCGCTGCGAACCAACGGGCTCGGCACACTGGCCGAGACGTCGGCGATCGTGAACTCCCGCACGTACGACCTCGAGGGACGAGTCAAGACGCGAACGGACGGCCGGAACCACACGACCCAGTACGACTACGATGATCTGGGACGCTTGACGCTGACGACCTACGCCGACGGCACGTTCGAGCAGTACGTCGTCTACGACGACAACCACAATCTTCTCGGCAAGATCGATGCTCGCGGGAATGTCGTCGTGAACTTCTTCGACGAGCTCGATCGACTCGAGTCACGGGCCATCACCAAGGCGCCGGGGACGATCGGATCGAACTTCGAGCAGTTCGAGTACGACGGGATGTCCCGTGTCGTGAGCGCCGCCAACAATGACGCGACGGTGTGGCGCGCGTACGACTCGCTCTCGAAGGTGGTCCGGGAGGAGATCGGCTTTGGCTCTGCGCCCACCAGCGGCGTCATAAGTCAGTTCGACTTCGATGGCAACGGGAACCTGACTTCGATCGCCTACCCCGGTGGTCGAAACGTCTCGATCACCCGCGACGCCCTGGGTCGCCCGGACCTCGTTTCCGATCAATTCAGCGGCCTTGCGCAGTACACCTACTTCGGCCCCCGTAACGTGGAGCGTCGGGATGACTTCCTGGCCGG
>JAGQRC010000234.1 GCA_020425835.1 Planctomycetota bacterium
GCGACGTTGATGATGGCCAGGAGCCAACGGAGCGAGGTCACATCGATCCGCATGATCAGTTCTCCGTTCCGGTCGCGCGGGTCGCGTCGGTCGACACACGACGATTCGCCGGCACGTGTCTCGTCATCGGGGCGTTCATCGTGGGATCTCCCGCCAGGATAGCACTTTAACTTTTTTGTCGTCCCGGGCCACCACCAATTCGGCCTCGATCTTCTCGTCCTGACGGCGAGCGACGATCTTCGCATCGAAGAAGACGCTGGTGTAGGTGGCGACGGGTTTGAGGTCCTTCAGGATGATGTCCCAGATCTTCATGTCGTCGCCATCGTAGGTCGCGACGGACTCCTCCCAGTCGATATCATCGTCCTCCTCGTCGATCGCGCGAAGATCGTCGATCACCGTGAAGGTGTTGAACTCCTGGGTCTGCTCGGTCTCTTCGTCGGTGCCGGTGCCGGTGTCCGCTTCGTCCTCGTCGGTCTGCACGTACGAAGTCAGCCTCAGGTCGATCGACTCGGCGACGGAGAGCGCGTCCTCGTACTCCTCCATGTCGATCAACAGCGCGAGAACGATCTCGGGTCGCGCCGTGTTCAGGTTGATGCGACCGGACGAGTACGGGGTCAGGACATCGCGGAGCCCGAGCGGTCGGGGGATCTCGATCACGCCGTCCTCGGTCTCCTCGGTCCCGGGGATCCCGCCGAGCTCTTGGGTGCCGAAGCGATCGAGTTCCTCGGCGAACCCCGACTCGCGTCGTTCCTCCTCCGCCTCGATCTCCTTCGGATCGACCGGTCCGTGGAACAGCTCCCAACCGACCGCTTCCAGGTCCTTCAGCGCATCGATTCGTCGGATCCGACGCGTGTTGTCGTCCTGGAGACGGTCGAGCACCCACTCGCAGATCGCTTCGGCCGCGGCCTCCGGATTGGGTGTGTCGTCGTAGGGGAAACCGTTCTGGATGTTGTAGTCGATCACCGCTTCGATCAGGCGCGAGACCATGACCTTGGTCTTCTCGACACGATCGTCGGACGGCAGGTTGAACTCGAGGATCAGCTCGGACTCTTCGGGCTCCGGGGGATCTTCCCCCGCTGCGGGCGGATCTCCCGTCCCCCCGGTCCCCCCCGTCCCCGGGTCATCTTCCTCCTCGGTCGGCGACTGCATCGCGGCGGTCCACAGAGTCTTCTGGGAATCGGTCGGGTTCTGCGGGTCATCCTCGATCTGGACGTACCAGAAGATGAGTTGGACGGAGAGTCGGCTCTCACCGTCGGTGACCCGGATCTCCATGTCCCAGTCGTTGAGGCTCTCCTGGATCGGCAGCCGCCAATCCTCGAACCGGCTGTCGATCGGGGTGGTGCTTCCATCGGCAGCCGAACCGCCGTCGCCCGCGCCACCGGGATCGGCTCCGGTTCCCGCGCCCGATCCGGCACCGCCGAGTGGATCGGTGGCCGAACCACCCTGCTGCTCTTCGAGGTCGGCCGTCCAGTCTTCGCAAATGAGCGAGAGCACCCGTCTCGCCGCCGCGGAGAGTGAGTAGGACGCCCCGAGGAAACCCTGGTGCTGCTCGGAGATCCGCTCCTCGATCTTGGTGCTCAGGGCGAGCTGAGTGACCAACACGCTCAACACGACCACGACGACCAGCACCACGAACAGCGCCACGCCCGCATCGCTGTCGCGGCGAATCGCTCGGTCGAGTGTCGGGGATCGGTCGGTCATTCTTCGGCTCGCGCGAGGATGGAGGAGACCGGTCGCGGCGAGGACCGAGCGGCCTCCGACCTACCGGCAGTCCGATCGACGAGGCAAAGGGAGGACCGTTCCCCCGCGATCGCCGGCTCCTCCCCGATCCCAGTAGGCCTTGGTCCCAAATAGGTTTGCAGAGTTGGAACGAGGCCGCACGGAGCGTCCGTCGCTGCACCTCAGTCGGGGGTCGTCCGAGTCTCGCTCAGACTGTTGTCGATCGCTACAGAGGCTCGGTGCGGCGAAAAAGTGCGCGCGAGGAGCCAGTAGAAGACGGGAAGGACGACCAGGGTCAGGAGCGTCGAGACGGTCAGCCCCCCGATGATCGTGCGGGCGAGGGTGAAGTAGTACATCCCCGCCGCCTGCGCCCCGATCCGTCCCTCGACCGGCAGGCCGAGGCGCGCGAGCGTCTGGGTGATCTCGGCCGAGTAGGCCATGGGCACGAGTCCGATCACGGTGGTCAACGCGGTGATCAGGATGGGGCGGAGTCGCTCGCACCCGCCGCGCACGATGGCCTCGAAGAGCTCGAGCCCTCGGGAGCGGTAACGATTGATGTGGTCGACGAAGACGATCCCATTGTTGACGACGATCCCCGCGAGCAGCACGAGTCCGATCGATGCGGGCTGGTCGAGATCGTCGCCGCTGGCGTGCAGGAACCAGACGACACCGGGGAGGGCGAGCACCACCGTGACCATGATCAGGAACGGCTGCACCAACGACTCGAAGAGGCAGGCCATCACGAGGAACACGAGGAAGACCGCGAGGATCATCGTCTCGCCGAACTGGCTCTCGTTCTGTTGTAGTTGCCAGCGACCGGAGCCGACCTCGTAGCCATAGCCGCGCGGCCAGTCGTAGCTCGCGAGGGTCTGCTCCACGATTGCGTCCGCGCGGTCCATTGCGGTCGGCTGCATCTGCACACTGAGGGACCCGGACGACTGCCGCTCCTCCCGGCGGAGTTGACCCGGTCCGGGACCGATCCCGATCGTCGACAACTCCGAGACCGGAAGGCGCGCGCCCGATGCGGTCACCACTTCGAAGGACTCGAGCTCCGCGAGCGAGTTGCGTTCCTCTTCGTTCATGCGCACGCGGAGACGTCGCTCACCGTCGCTCGTCCGCACTTCGCTCAACGTTCGCCCGGCAAAGAACGACGAAACCTGCTGTGAGAAGCGATCGCTCGACAGACCGTGATGCGTCAGCAGCTCTTCGTCGGGGGTCACGGTGACCTCGTCGACCGACTCGCGGTGGCGCACTTCGGTCGAGGCCACACCGTCCACGCCGGCGAACAGCCCTTGCAGGTCGACGAGAATCGACTGCACACGATCGTTCGAGTCACCGAAGACGCGAACGTTCCGCGCACCGGCGGAACGCGAGCCGCGCCCGCGACCCCAGAACATGCCCCAGTCGCCGGTACGCACTTGCACGCCGGGGATCGTCGGCAGGATGTGCTCGATCCTCGTCGTGAACTCGGCCAGCTCCTTCTCGGTCATCGGTCGCTGGGGATAGACCGCGGTCCACGCGAAGTTGTCCTTGTACCAGCTGTAGACGTCAGCGAACCCGATCTCATCGCGATGCTCGAACAACGCGTCTTCGACGGCATCGACGTGACGCTCCATCGTGCGCCAATCGAGGCTCTGCTCGGTCTGATAGAAGACGCTCGCGTTCTTCTCGATCCGCGACTGATCCTCGAGGTTCACGCCGAACCCGGATCGTAGCGGTAGCACGACACTCGCGATGGCCGCGGCCGCCACCGCCAGCGCACGCCCGGGATGATGGAGCACACCTCTCAGCAGTTTCTCGTAGCCGGCGAGCACCCAAGGGAAGAGCCGACCCGATCGCGACTCGCCGCGGCGGAAGATGCGGGCAGAGGCCATGGGGATGAGCGTCAACGAGACGAAGAGCGAGGAGCCGAGTGTCAAGGTGATGACCAACCCGACTTCCTTCAGGTAGTCGCTCATCTGACTGCTCGGTCCGAGCGCGACGGGGATGAAGACGATCACCGAGGTCAATGTCGCCGCGAAGATCGGGGTTGCGACCTCCATGGTGCCCTCGGAGGCCGCGTCGCGTGGGGACCTTCCCTCCGAGGCGAGACGAACGATGGACTCGACGACCACCACCGCGGTGTCGACCAACATGCCGACACCGAGCATCAGGGCGACGATCGTGACGATGTTCAGCTCGCGGTCGAGCAGATAGAGCCAGGCGAGGGCCGAGAGGACCGAGATCGGGATCGAGAGACCGACGAGGACGGTCGCGCTCGCCCGCCGCAGGAAGAACCAGAGGATCGCCAACGCCAACAGACTGCCGACGATCCCCGTGTTCTTCAGACCATCCAGGGAGTCGATGATGTCCTGTCCCTGGTCGTTCCATATCAGGACGTCGATGCCCTCGAGTTCCGGATCCTCGCCGAGCTTCGCGATGGCGGCGTTCACGTCCCGGCACACCTCGACGGTGTTCGCGCTCGACTCCTTGAACACCTCGATCGAGACCGCGAAGCTCCGGTTGAGGTGTCGCCCGAAGCGGAGCTCGCCCTCGACCAGATCGACCTGGGCGACTCGGTCCAGCCGAAGACCCTGGGGCGTGAGGGGGAACGCGCGAACCGAGTCGATCCCCCGGAAACCGGCGATCACTCGGGCCCGCCGCAGGCGCCCCTCCTCCAAGGTCTCCGCCACCGTCAAGTTGGAGTCGTGCTCACGAAGCCGTCGGATCACGTCATCGAGCTGCAGCCCGAAACGGTCGAGTTCGGTCTGCTCGAAGGTGACGACGATCTCGAGCGGCGTCACTCCCTCCAGAACGACCTGACTCACCCCGTCGATGCGCTCGAGTGGTCGCTGGATGCGGTTCAGCAGGAGTTCGTAGTTCTCCGACAGGTCGATGCCGCGACTCGAGATGCGTCCCTTCATGATCTCATCTCCGGAGTGTCGGGCACCCCGGATCCGGATGCGTTCGATGTCGTCGATCGGTAACTCGTTGCGAATGCGCGCCAGCCGTTCGCGGACCTCGACCTTCTTCTCGTCGAGGTCCGCACCCCAGTCGAAATGGAGCGACACGTCGCAGCGACCGTTCTCCGACTCCGCGTCGATCGAGTTCACCCCGCGAAGCGTGGCCAGAACCTCCTCGACGGGAACGGTGATCTCGCGCTCGACCTGTTGCGGATTCGCGTTCGGGTACTCGATCTCGACGCGGATGACGGGACGTTCGCTCTTCGGCATCGAGTTGAGCGGCAAACGGGTCACCGCGAGACCACCGAGGAGGAGCAACGAGATGTGGATCATCAGGGTGGTGATCGGCCGGGCGAGACAGAATGCGACGAGTCGCTTCATGACACCTCCGATTGGCCCGACCCGTTCGAGTCATCCCCGACGCTCGCGTTGCGCGCGCCTCCGAAGATCACATAGCCGCTCGGAATCACGAACACGGTGAGCGCGGTCGCGACCAGCAGCCCCCCGACGACGGTGATCGCGAGCGGCTGTCGAAGCTCCGCACCCGCACCGAGGCCGATCGCGAGGGGCAGAAGACCGAGCACGGTCGTCGTCGACGTGATCAAGATCGGGCGGAGTCGCTCCTCACCTGCGACACGGGCTGCGTCGACGGCGGGGACGCCGGCCTGACGATGCTGAATGGCGCGCGCGATGAAGATGATCCCGTTGTTCACCACGATGCCCGACAGGAGGATCACCCCGATCATCGCGACGACGCCCACGGGCGAACCGGTCAACCACAGCCCGCCAACGGCGCCGATCAGGCCGAGCGGCACGGTCAGGATGATCACGAACGGCAAGCGCAACGACTCGAACGAGGAGGCGAGCACCAAGTAGACGAGGAAGATGGCCAGACTCAAACCCATCAGTAGGCTGCCGAGGGACGCACGCATCTCCTCGTGCTGACCGGAGAGCCGCGCCGTGGTGTTGGGCGGAAGGAAGCCGCTGGAGAGAATACGCTCGATCTCCTCGGCCGCGGTGCCGAGGTCCCGTCCTTCGAGACGCGCAGTCACCAGCGCTGCACGCTCACCGTTGATGTGCCGGATCTCGACCGGCCCCTCCCCTTCGCGCAGCTCGCCGAGCGCCGCGAGAGGCACCGGAGGCGCGGTGTCCGGTGACGTCGTGGGCGTGCTCGCGGTGGGGACTCGCACGGCGAGCCGCGAGAGCTCTGCCTTTCGACCTCGACGGACGCCTTCGACGAGCACGCGGATGTCGATCGGCTTCTCGTACTGCGTGTACTGGGTGGCGACTGTTCCGAGCCCCTTGTCGGCGATCGTGCGCGCCACGTCGCTCTGCGAGAGACCGAACGCGGCGAGCTTCGCCGGATCGAGCACGACGTGGATCTCCGGCGTCCGATCCGCCACGCCGGAGTCGACATCGACGAGACCGGGTTCGAGAGCGAGCCGTGCAGCGACGGCGAGCGCGCTCTCGCGGAGCTCGTCCAGGTCATGGGCGAAAACCTCCGCCTCGATCGGAGCGCGGAACGAGAACAGCGCAGGACGACCGAGGGTCGGTTCGCAGTCGGGGATCCGGGCGATCGCTCGGTCGAGCGCGTCGACGACCGCTT
>JAGQRC010000235.1 GCA_020425835.1 Planctomycetota bacterium
CGAACAGATGGTCCAGCGTCCGGACCGCGTCCGCGATGTTGAAGCTGCCGTCCGCGTTGCAGTCGCCGCGCACGAACGCGGTCCCCGATCCGCAACTTCCGCTCGCCGGGACGGTGAAGGTGATCGACAGGACGAACCCGTCGCGGCCCTCTTCGCTGTCCGTCGCCTCGAACTCGATCCCCGGGGTCGACGAGCCGGACACCTCGACGGCGTAGCCGAAGTTGATCGTCGGGTGGTCGAACCAGAAGCGGAAGGCGTCGCGCACGGCAGGACCCGCGAACTCCGCTCTCTGGTTGAGGGAGATCACGTCGACTGTCGCATCGACCGTCGCCGCCAGATCGAAACTCCCCGTCGGGTAGTACTCGGCGCTCGACGTCCCGCTGCCGCCGAGCGATCCGGCGCCGTTCTGATGCCACGGGATGCTCGGATAGGTCGCGTGGGATCGAGTGACCGATCCGCCGCACCCGAAGCACCAGTCGTTGGGTGGCTCGCCCCAAGGCATGAGGCAACGGCGCAGCTCGAGTTGCCCGACGTTGCCGTGCTGGGGTTGCGCGGTGAAGCGGGCGTCGATGATCTGCGCGGCGCTGGTCACGCCACACTCCGCGATGAGGGTGTCGACGAAATCGAACGCGACGAAGCCCTTCATCTCGGGCGAGGTGGATGGGTACAGACGCCAGTGGTCGTGGGAGACGTTCGACAGCCCGGCGTTGAAGCCCGCGTCGATCGCGACCGGAGGGAGGGACTCGAGCCCGCTCACGTTCCCGAACGTCACGGTGATCGCACCGTCGATCGTGAACGCGACGGAAGGGCCGGGATCGAGGGGGTCCAGGACGTTGTTGGCGGGCGCGCCGTGGAGCGCCGCGGCATCCTCGATCGGGCCCGGCAGTAGGGTGTAGGTGATCGGGCAGCCCGGATACTCGAGAGCGACCTCGACGCGGACCCGGTTGCCCCGCGATGGATCGACGGTCGCCTCGGTGGCGACGACCGTGCCGGTGCCGTTGTCGAAGACGTAGAACGCCGGGTTCTCCGCCGTCGTCGCGTCGACCATCTCGTCGAAGATCACGTCGACCGCGGTGAGGCTGATCGGACGCACCGCGAGGACCCGGGGTGGGACGTCGTCGACCAACCCACCGATGCCGGTCGTCGTCATCGTTCCGTCGATCGACTCGAGGAACTCCACGAGGTCGCGACGTTGCGCTTCGTTGAGCCCGCTGGTGTTCCCGTGCCCACCTTCATCGGCATGCCGCACGACTCCGGCGAGCGTCTGGCCGTCTTGCCAGCCGGTGACCTGCACGTATGGCGCGGTGCTCCACGCGCCGACGAGGGTCGGCGTGTTGAACGGCGGCCCCTCGTTCTCCGGCGCCGGCGTGAAGCCGCCGACGTCGTGGAACCCGAGATCGGTGAAGAGCGGAGCCGTGTGACAGCCATCGCAACCCGCGCCGGACGGTGTACCGGCGGTGCCCTGGAAGACCGCCGCCCCTCGGATCGCCGCCTCGGAGAGGCTGCCGTCGGCGGTTCGTCGGGGACTCCACTCGATCGGAGGAAGGCCGAGCAAGTACGCGGCGATCGCGTCCAGGTCCGCATCGATCCCGGCATTCGAGGAGCCGAGCGGAGGGCTGGGGCTGGGAAGAAACCCCGTTCCTCCCATGAACGGACCCGCGAACGTGAAGTCGAAGTCCTGCACCTCGTCGCGATCGCCCGAGCGATGGAGCTGGCCCAGTCCACCGGATCCCGCGCCGAACGAGAGATCCAGTCCGCGCAGCGACAGGGTCTTCCGATGCCCCGCACCGAGGGGGGCGAACTCCCAGAACAGCCCGTCCGTGTCCCCATCCGGGTGACACGATGCACAGGCGATCTTCTCGTTGGACGAGATCCGCGGATCGTTGCTCGTGTGGAACAGACGCGCCCCGTTCAGGAACGCGGCGTCGAAGGGCTCCGGTTGACCCGGCGTCGCCGAGATGCGCTGGATCTCCGTCGACGTGGCGGTGTCGATCACCGAGACGTCGCGCGAGAGCCAGTTGAGGACGTACAGGCGGTCGGTCGTCGGGGAGGCGACCAGTCCGATCGGCGCGTCGCCGACGGGGACCTCGGTCAGCGCCGGGGCGACGCCGCGAACCATCCCGATCGAGGTCGGGAAGATCAGCACATCATTGGAGTGCTGGTTCGCGAGGTAGGCGGTCGTGCCTCCGGCGTCGAAGGCGAGATCGATCGGCCCCGCGATGTGCGCGTCCCACCCGTTGCCGAGGAGCGTGAGGTTGTCGTGGGCGTAGACTGCGGTGAGCACGACCCGATCGCTCGACGGCGTGTCGGTCGCCGTGTCGATCTTGTGGAGCGCCGCCTGGATGGAGCTGTCGGGGGTGAAGGCGGGATTGTGGAAGTTGTGGTACTGAACCGGGAGCCACATCTGGGACTGTCCGGGTGGCGGAGCGAGGTGTCCGCGGATCAGCAAGTACCCGCCCTCGGGGATCGGATCCGGGTCGCCGGCGATCTGACTCGGCTCCTTCGGGTTCACCGACTTCAGGACGAGTTCGGCGATCACCGCGCGGGAGACTCGACCGATCGCCGACACGTGCGAGTCCTCACCCTCGGTGATGGTGTGGGTGATCCACGCTTCGCTCCCCGCCGCATCGAAAGCGAGACCGAACGGACGGCGGAACAGCCCATCCACACGATCGATCGGCGCCATCGTCCCGGCGTCGTAGATCACGACCGCCGCGGCGCGATGGAGCACGACCCACACTTCGGCGCCATCCGGTGTGAGGATGGCGCTCACCGGGGCGCTTCCCGGATCGAGGACATGGGTCTGCAGGACGCCGCCGGTCAGCGCATCCAGGACGTAGATCCGAGATGACTCCTCGCAAGCGACCCAGACTCGTCCGTGGTCGTCGTCGATCGCGAGGCCGCGCGGCGCATGGCGCGGCCCGACCGCCGGCAGAGGGAAAACGTCGACGTGATCGTCGACCGTCCTCAGTCGCGACACGCTTCCGTGATCACGATTCGTCCACCAGACGTGGGCGCCGTCCGCGGAGATCTGGATCGGTCCACTCTTGTGCAGGGGGGCTCCGACGGCCCAGATCGACGATGTCGCGAGAACGACGAACAGACAGCAGGCGGCACCGAGGTCCGGACGGACCCCGAGGGCTACACAACGCAGCATTCGGCCACCTCGAGCAGCGATTCAGTCGTGAGCCGACGACCGTGGGGGACACTATAACCACGGAGGCCGTGCCGCCAAACCCGGCCGAGCGATTGTCCGTGACTCGCCCCGAGAGGACGACGCTCCCTTTCCTCACGGCTCCGGCCCGCTATCCTCGGCGAACTCGAGGACCACGATGGTGCCGCGAGTCTTCCCAGCGGAGGTTTCGACATGACGCTTCTGACGATCGTGCGTCGACTCGCGCGCGAGGTGGACACGCTTCGATTCACGCCGCCCGTGACGCATGTCTACAACCCGCTCCAGTACGCATGGACTGCCCACCGCCAGTACCTCGAGCGCTTCGGGAGCGCGCCCAAGGAGGCGATCCTCGTCGGCATGAACCCCGGACCCTTCGGGATGGCGCAGACCGGGGTCCCGTTCGGCGAGATCGGCGCGGTGCGGGACTGGCTCGGGATCGAGGCGAAGATCGGAAAGCCGGAGAGCGAGCATCCGAAGCGTCCGATCGAGGGTTTCGACTGCTCGCGGAGCGAGGTCAGCGGCCAACGTCTCTGGGGTTGGGCGCGCGAGCGGGCGAAGACCCCCGACCGTTTCTTCCGTCGGTTCTTCATCCACAACTACTGCCCGTTGGTCTTCATGGAGGAGTCGGGGCGGAACCGGACACCCGACAAGCTCGCTCGCGCGGAGCGGGACGCGCTCTACGAGATCTGCGATCGCGCGCTCCGCGCGGTGGTCGAGACGCTCGATCCCCGATGGGTCATCGGTGTCGGCGCCTTCGCCGAGACGCGTGCGCGTGCCGCGCTCGATGGCCTCGACGTTCGGATCGGTCGCGTGCTGCATCCGAGCCCGGCGAGCCCGGTCGCCAATCGCGGCTGGGCCGAGCGGGCCGACCACGAGCTTGCCGAGCTCGGCATCGAGGTCGCGGGTCCCGCGTCTCGGTCCCCTCGATCGAAGGGGGCGTCGCGATGAGGCGCGCGTGGCGAAGAGCGGTGTGGAGCGTCGTGCTGGTCGTCGGTCTGTCGACGAGCGGCTGTGGGACGCTGGTCTCGAGCGCACAGACCTGGCCCCGCCCCGACTTCTTCGGAGGCGTGCGCTACGACGCGCGCGTCATGGCGGAGCCCGGTCCCGGCGAGTATCCCGCCTTCGGCCTCTTCGACATGCCGATGAGCGTCGTTCTCGACATCGGCTTCCTCCCGTTCAACTCGATCTTCCAGATGGGTCACTGGCTGTTCGGAGAACAGGACGCGAAGCCTCGGTGACGCGCTCGACCTCGGGCCGGATTGAGTTCCAACGGACTGCTACGGCTCGGCATCGCGCAGGCGAGCACG
The DNA here is from genome assembly GCA_020425835.1 of Planctomycetota bacterium. The sequence continues at coordinate 4,483 of JAGQRC010000235.1, forward strand.
GGCGCAGCTCAAGATGAACAGGAACATCACCAGGGCGAACCCGGCGGTCGCGACCGTAGGGGCCCAGAGCACCTGCGTGTAGTAGGAGTCGAGATCGAGATCATCATCGAGGTAGGGGCTGTCGAGCCAGACCGAGTGGAGTTCGAGGAGGCCGGCGGACAGCGCGATCAATCCGAACCCGAGACCGGTCTTGCCGAGGCCGCGACGCGTCACGGCGCCGACACCGAGAACGATGATCGAAGCGATGAGACCAGAGACGATGATGACGCCGTAGGGGTGGGTCTCTTGGAGAGCCAACGACGGCGGTAGCGTGGAGAGCTCTGTGACCGAGAAGTGTTGGAGCCCATCGAGCAAGTAGGCGGCGAAGCTGTTCGTGTTCACTGCCGGCATCGCGGGGAGGTCCTCCCGTCGGGGTTCAGCATGGGCCGATGTCGGGAGAAGTCTGCCACGAACCGAGGCCCATTGTCCGCCGTCGCCGCGGAACGATCGCGAAGCCTCGCCCTCCCACGCGAGATGCAGAAAGTCCGAGGATCGTCCGGGGGGCATGATCGGAGCCGGGGGCGACCGAGCCTCAGCAGCGGGTCGCCGCCGCTCCTCCTTCGAGGAACTGTCGCAGCCAAGCCCGCACGTAGCGCCAACGTCGTTCGATCGTGGTCACCGACACCCCGAGTGCGTCGGCGATCTGTTCGTTGCTGAGCCCGGCGAAGTAGCGCATCGACACGAGCTCCGCCTTGGCCGGGTCGCGCTGCTCCAGGACCTGGAGCGCCTCGTCGATCGCCAGGATGTCGTCATCGACCGGCACCGACACCGCGAGATCCGCATCGAGGCCTCGGCGCCGACGCGCCCCCCCGTGCCGGACGCACGCCTTCCGTCGCGCGATGTCCACCAGGATGTTCCGCATCGATCGCGCGGCCGCCGCGAAGAAGTGAGCCGGGTTGTCCCAGTGGGGCGAGGGGCAGGCGACGAGTCGGAGGTAGGCCTCGTGGACGAGCGCGGTCGGCTGGAGTGTCTGCCCGGGGGGCAGGCCGCCGAGCCGCACGGCGGCGAGCCGCCGCAGCTCGCCGTAGACCAGGATCAGGAGGTCCTCTGGGGAGGGCTTGGCCTGCGCGGGCCCTCGATCGAACTCGAGAGTGGAGGTCTTGGTCAGCATTGCGGGGTTCCGTTGGAGCTCGAGCTATCGACGGCCCGACGCCGTCGTTGTCAGTCTCCTAGCCGCGATCCGCGGCGAGGGCGGCTCAGTTCAGCTCAAGTCATGATTCGGTCGCGGCTTGCGGGCGTTGGTCGCAGAAACGTGAAGGGTGTCGGGGCTGGATCTCGGAGATGGGCCGACCCCCAGAGGAATGGGGGAGCTCGACCCCCACCGCGTCCGAGACTGGAGGCGCCCATGCGACTCGTCCGATGGGGCACCGTGTTGTGCCTGCTGACCCTACTCTTCCCGAACGAGGGGACGGCCCAGACCGGCGGTCCTCCGAGCTTCACGCCGTCCGTGGCCTCGTACCTCGGGGAGATGACGTTCCACATCCAGAACAACGATCCGTCGTTCCCCCTCTTCCAACCGCCGAACCCCACGCAGTGGCAGGTGACGATCGACGGGGTCCCCGCCGCGATCACCGGCATGGGGGGCATGTTCATGAACGGGGTCATCCCCGCGCACGCTCCGACGACCGAGCCGGTCGATGTCGTCTGCTTCAACGTCCAGACGTTGCAGACCATCACGTTGCCCGACGTCCTGACCTACTCGGGACCGCTCGCCGTCAATGCGGTGACCCCGACGAGCACCGAGTT
>JAGQRC010000236.1 GCA_020425835.1 Planctomycetota bacterium
CCGTCGGCTCCACCCGCGAAGGAGTTCGACGACCCTCCCATGTCATGACGACCGGCCGGTCGCGCCGCTTCACAGCTCGGCTGGCGGTCCTCGGCATCTTCAACATCTCGAAGTGGGGGATTCGCATGACTGTCGACTCCGCGTCATCGACCCCGTCCTCCCGTACGGAGGCGGAGCCACTCCGTCCGAGCCCCGGGCCGGTGCCGACCGAGCCACTGATCGTGGCCGAGGGACTGCGCAAGGCATATGGCCCGACGGTCGCCGTGGACAACGTCTCGTTCGAGGTCCGGGCCGGCGAGATCCTCGGCTTCCTGGGTCCCAATGGGGCCGGGAAGAGCACGACGATCAAGATCGTCACCGGCTCGATCGCGCCAGCCGCGGGTCGAGTCACGGTGTGTGGCCACGACGTCTCCGTCGCGCCCCTCGAGGTGAAGCGCAGCATCGGGTACCTGCCGGAGGCGTTGCCGCTCTACCCCGAGATGCAGGTGATCGAGTACCTGCAGTTCATCGCGGCGAGCCGCGGTCTCTCCGGAGCGCGCGCCCGCGACCGGATCGATGAGTCGATCGAGTTGCTCGACCTTCAGCGCATGAGGAAGCGGCCGACGGGCTCGCTCTCGAAGGGCTACCGTCAACGGGTCGGGCTCGCTCAGGCGATTCTCCACGATCCGCCGGTGCTGATCCTCGACGAGCCGACCAACGGACTCGATCCGCACCAGATCATCGAGATCCGGAGCTTGATCTCGCGCTTGTCGCGGTCCAAGGCGATCGTCTTCTCGACCCACATCCTCCAGGAGATCTCCGCGATCTGCACGCGGATCATGATCATCCGCGACGGTCGGCTCATCGCCGATGGCAGCCCCGAGGAGCTCTCGCAACGCGCGGGCGATGGGGCGTGGGAGTTGGTGGTGCGCGGCGCCGACCTGTCGGGCGCGCCGGTGCTGCCCGAGCTCGGCCTCGGACGCATGGTCGGCCGAGAGGAGTGGGCCGATGGGTTCCTCTACCGATTCTCCGGCGACGCCGGCACGCCCGACGTCGCGACGATCGCGACCAAGGTCGCGAGTTGTGGGGGCCGGGTCGAGGAGATCCGGCGGCCTCGACGGAGCCTCGAGGAGGTCTATCTGACGCTGACGGAACGACGGGGGGTGGCGTCGTGACGCGGATCGCGATCGTCTTCAAGCGGGAGCTCGCCAGCTACTTCAACACTCCCATCGCGTACATCTTCCTGGCGATCCTGCTCGGTCTGCAGGGCTTCTTCTTCTTCATTGCGAGTCCCTTCTTCGCGTTGGAGCGCGCCGAGATGCGCAGCTTCTTCGCGCTGATGCCGATCTCGCTCTTCATCTTCGCGCCGGCCGTCACCATGCGGCTCTGGTCCGAGGAGCTGCGCGTGGGGACGGCGGAGATCCTGCTCACCTTGCCCTACAAGGTGTACGAGCTGGTCGTCGGCAAGTTCCTCGCGGCCTACTTCGTTCTGGGTCTGGCGCTCGTCCTGAGCTTCGGGATTCCGCTCGGGATCGCCTGGTTCGGTGACCCCGACTGGGGGCCGATCATCGGTGGCTATCTCGGAAGCTTCCTGATGGGGGGCATGTTCCTCGCCCTGGGGGCGTTCATCTCGAGTCTGACTCAGAACCAGGTGGTCGCGCTCCTCGTCGCCGTCTCGATCGGGGCGCTGTTGGTGATCGGTCTCGGTCCGCAAACGGTGGCCATCGTCAGCACGAGCTACCCGAGCCTCGGCAGCTTCATGGAGGCGGCCGGTGTCGCGTCCCACTTCGACTCGGTCGAGCGCGGCGTTCTGGCCCTGAGCGATGTCGTCTACTTCGTCGGCGGGATGGTTTTCTTCCTCGCCCTCAACATCCTCTTCGTCCAGTCGAAGCGCTATTGAGGAGGCCGTGATGAAGACCGCCAAGAGTTTCTACCTGTCGGCCGCCATCTTCGCCGCGGTGTTGTTCAGCGTGATCGTGTTCGCGGTCGCGCTCGCAGGGAGGTTCGATGCCCGTCTCGATCTGACCGAGGCCGGGCTGCACACGGTCTCGCCGGAGACCAAGCAGGTGCTGTCGCAGTTGACCGATCGCGTCACGATCCAGTACTGGGTCTCCGAGAAGGTGCCGATCGGCTTCAACTCCGTCCGCCGCGACACGATCGACTACCTCAAGGAGTTCGAGCGCCTCGCCGACGGCAAGATCCAGGTCGAGGTCCGCGATCCGAAGACGTGGATCGACGAGCAGATCCGCGAGGCCGAGAAGAAGGAGGACGCGGGCGAGAAGGAGGAAGCGAGCTTCAATCCGTTCCAGCCCTTCGACCCCTCGAAGCTCCCGCTGAAGGACCGGAAGAAGTACGAGTTCACCGAGCAGTACGGCGTCCCGGAGGTCCGGGGCCAGAGTCTCGACCAGGACAAGGTCGAGGTGATCTTCTTCTACTCGGGGCTGCGGTTGACCTATCGCGATCGGGAGCCCGAAGTCGTGCCGGTCCACCAGACGCTGGACGGGCTCGAGTACGAGCTCGCGAGTCGACTGGTCAAGCTGACCATCCAGGAGAAGCCGAAGCTCGCCTTCTTCCACGGCCGTCCATCCGACACGTTCGAGGTGGAGCAGCCCGGCATGATGCCGGGAATGCCCGCCACTCCGCGGAAGATGAGCCCGTACGATCCACTCCTCGAGGCGGAGCTGGTGACGGATCTCTTCGACGTGCAGAAGATCGAGCTGACCGAGGCGTCCCCGATCCCCGAGGACGCCGATCTGTTGATCGTCGCCCAGCCGGATGCGTTGAACGAGCGACAACTCTACGAGATCGATCGCTACATCGCGCAGGGTGGTTCGGCGATGTTCCTCACGTCCCGGTACTCGGGGGCGATCGAGGCCGAGGCGCTGCCCGTGGCGCAGCTCAGCCCCGGGGTGGATCGCTTGTTCCAGCGCTGGGGTGTCCAAATGGGGGCGGAGCTGATCTCGTCGGAGGAGTGCGGGACGATCACTCGAGAGCGCCCCTCGCCCTTGGGGCGGATCCCGATGCGGGTCGGCTTCCCGCTGCTCCCCGTCGCCGGGGTCCAGGAGATCGACTCCAACTCGCCGCTGACCCTCGGTCTCCAACGCATCGTGTTCGGGTTCGCGACCGAGTTGACGCACGACGAGGCGAAGGTCTCCGAGGCGGGCCTCACGTTGACGGTGCTCGCGAAGTCGACCGAGGACACTTGGGGAACGCCGTTCTCGCCACAGGTCACTCGGGAAATGGTGGAGCCGACATCCGAGACGCCGAGGCGGAGCCGTGATCTGGCGTACTATCTCGAAGGCACCTTCCCGCCGACCTTCCAACCCGGGGATCCGCTGCCGGAGTTCCCGAAGGCCCCGGATGCGAAGCCCGATGATGAGACGACCAACGCCGAAGAGGGGAAGAACAACGAGGGGGCCGAGGGCAGCGAGACGTCCACGGTGGCAGTGGTCCCGCCGTTGACCGGCAAGCCGGGTCGCGTGGTGATCGCCGCGTCGTGCGACATGGCCAAGATCTCTCAACTGCGAGAGAACCAGGTGTCCGGGCAGTTCCTCCTGAACTGCTTCGAGACCCTGTCGCTCGGCGAGGACCTCGTCAACATTCGCGCGAAGGGGCAACGTGAGCGGCTGCTCGAGAAGAGCGAGCCGTGGCAACGCAACGTCGTCAAGTGGGGCAACGCGGTCGGGATTCCGCTGCTCGTGATTCTGTTCGGTGTGCTCCGCTACCTCGTGAGACGGACGGTCGCGTACGCGTACGAGGAGCGATTCATCAAGCAGCACGACACGAAGGGGGTCGCATGAACGGCAAGACGATCGGCTTGCTGTTGCTCGCGGCGGTCGCGCTCGGCGGCGTCTGGGCTCTGACGCGCGAGTCGGTGTACACCGGACCGGGTGCGACACCGGACGCTTTCGCTGGCTTCGATGGGATCGACCCGTCGGGCGTGCGCTCGGTGAAGATCGCGCACGGCGACACCTCGGTCGAGCTGACGCGAGTCGGCGATGGGTGGACGATCCCGAGCTACTACGGCTACGCGGCCACGACGCCCGCGATCGACAAGCTGCTCAAGGGGATTCGGCGTCTCGAGTACGTGCAGACGCGCGCGGTCTCCGCATCGAGCCACGCCGACTTCGACTTGACGGCGGACCAGGCGATGCGGCTGGAGCTCGTCGGGACCGGCTCGGGCCTTCCCGTGACGCTGCTCGTCGGGAAGAGCGCGGCGTCCGGACAGGGGATGCCGCAAACCTGTTTCGTGCGGTTCCCCGATGATGATCGAGTGTTCGAGGTGAAGCCGAACCTGCAGTTCGACGCGGGACTCTATACCGGACGAGAGAAGCCGGAGAGCTGGGCCGACAAGTCGGTCTTCAAGAAGCCGGCCGACGCCGACGTCGAGCGGATCGCGTTGCAGTTCGATGGGCAATCGATCGAAATCGTCGCGAAGCCCCGTCCGGACGAGCCGGTCGTCCCGGACGATCCCGACTCGCCCCCCGCTCCGAAGCCGGCCCGCGAGTACCGGGTCGTGGTTCCCAGTGAGTTCGACGCCGACGAGGCGACGGTGCGTTCCATGACCGGTCGCGTCGGGAGCATCTACGCGTCCGATCTGGTCGACCCATCGAAGCTCGCCGACTACGGTCTCGAGCCCCCGTCTCGAACGGCGCGCGTCGAGTTCTCGACCGGCGATCCCATGGTCCTGCACGTCGGGAACGCGGTGGCGAAGGAGAAGGACTCCGATCCGGAGAAGTACTACGCGCGCCTCGACGGCGACCCCCGCGTCTTCACCGTCGGCGCCTACGTCCGCGACGCGATCTTCAAGACCGTCGACGAGTTGACGCCACCTCCGCCCACGACGGTGGAGCCGACGACCGTGGAGCCGACGACCGTGGAGCCGACGTCGAACGGAAGTGCCGCGGACGACGCGAAGGGTACGGGACCCGATCCGGGTGGGGCCGGAGGCGACACGTCGAGCGCGGGCGGCTGACCGATCCAACGGATGTTCAGCGAGGCGGTAGCGGCGGCGGAGAAAGGCGGGCATAGACCAGCGTCACTCCGTCGCCCGCTTCGATGGTGCGGGTCACTCGGAGGTCGCTCCACTCGTCTCCGGAGTCATCGAAGCCGCGGATCTCGACGAGGTGCGGTCCGGGCTCGAGCTGGAGCCACGAGAGTCGACAGAGGCCCGGCATCCAAGTCCAGTGTCGCGTGTCCTGGGGCGCTTGTGCCCAGACCGTCATCAGTCGGAGCGACTGGTTGAACACGGAGACGAGGCCGCCCACGACCTCGTTGTCGTCCCCGATCAGCTTCACCGACGCTCGATCCCGCCCCGTCGCCGCTTGTTTCGCCTCGGCACCGACGTCGAGGCTCGTCACCAGAGGGATCGACTCGCCGTCGACGCGCGCCTCGAGTCGCGAGATGCGAGCCGGCATCGCCTCGTACCGCGGCTGTGTCTCGCCCTCCGGGAGGACGCGTCGCGGCCCCCAGTCGGTGTCGATCCAGACGAGCACGTTGCTGCGCAACGCGCGCTCGGGAAGGGGGCCGACCGGCGGAGCGACGAGCGTGCGATGGAGCTCGGCGGAGAGCGGACGTCCACGCCGTTGGTCGATCCAGGCGTCGAGCGCGTGGGCCGTCGACACCCAGTCCGGGACCACCGCCTCGCTGTCCGACCTCGCCGACTCCGGCGCCGACGCCCAGACGGGCTCGATCGAGGTCGCGGCGGTTTCGAGGTCGTTCCGCGCGATCGCGAGCAAGCTCCGATAGATCGCGTTGAGCACTCGCTCGTGGGGGTGGTTCCGATAGAGGTAGCCCGCCTTGCGCCGATCCGCGGCAGCGACGGGATCGGGTAGGACGCCGCCGACATCGTCGGTCAGCTTCGCCGCTTCGAGGAGCGCCGCCTCCGCGACGTCGAACCTCTGCTCCTGAAGGGCGACGCTCGCGAGCTGCGACTGTGTCAGCGCGTAGGCCATGACATCGGTGTCGGCCCGATCGCGGAGCAGATCGATCGCGGCCCGTCTCTCTCCGGAGAAGTACGCCCGCTCCGCCCGGTCGTCGACCCCGCGGCAACCCGAGAGGGCCGACGTCGCGACGACGATCAGCAGGAGAAAGGGTCGATCCGACGGGGCACCCGGCATGGGTTCCTTTCCTGGGGGCGACGGCACGGTAACGGGTCGAGAGTCGTGTTGCAGCACCGGGTCGCGAGTTCCGTGCGCACGGGAGTTCGGCCCATCTCTCTATCGGCCCACGGACGGCGAGCCCGAACCCGGCGACCCTGCATCGAGGGGAAGTCGACGCGGGGT
>JAGQRC010000237.1 GCA_020425835.1 Planctomycetota bacterium
CGTACTCTCCCGGCGTGAGGCTCGGGACGATGGCATCGAAGACGAAGGTCAGGGGCGGGGCCATCCCGCCGACCACCTGGGACTCGGTCGCGCAGGTGACCCAGACATCGGACGAGGTCGTGCAGACCGTCGGGAACGGCGCCGGCGTTCCCGGCCCGACGCGACGCCAGACGACCCAGTGATCCCAGACGGAAGCCAGAGTACCTATCCCCGGGAGACAGGGGGCGAGGAAGGGCGGCCAGGGCCAGTTCAGCTCGGTGCTCTCGTCGCCCGAGTTCGCGATCTGATACTCGAAGGTCACGGCGCTCGTCGGGATCACATCGAGGAGCGGGGGACCGCCGTAGGTGGCGATCAGGTCGGGCTCCGGTCCGAGGACGAAGGAGTAGTTCACGGCGGACGACGTCCAGTTGTTGGCCTCATCGATCTCCGGGACCGCGAACTCATCGACGCCGGAGGTCCCGCTCAGTTGACCGTCGACGTAGATCGACAGGTAGAGATCCTGTCCTGCCATCTCGTCGATCTCCGGGAGGGTGATCCCGATGTTCCGAGTCCCCGTGCTCGTGAGGTTGTCCTCGCAGTGGATCAGGAAGTAGGAGGGAAGCACCGGCTCAAGCAGCGTCGGAGCGCTGGTGCTCGTCGAGAGGAAGATCAGCTCGCGCCACACTCCACCGCCACCCGCACCGCTCGAGTCCTCGACCGTGTACTGGACGTCGATCACCTCGCCGGGGCAGTAGCCCGCGCCGCAGGTCGCGGGGCTCGTGATCATCGGATCGACCACCGTCAGGTCCGTGCCGGCGCCGGCGGTCAGGGTGACGGGGAACTCGACGATGTTGTCGCTCTCGTCGATCTCGCAGTAGAGACCGGCCGGGTCGATGGCGATCTGCAGGAGAGTCGGTCCGCTCACGGAGGTCGGCCACGGGTTGGTGGTGATGTCGAAGTAGTCCGTCGGGAGAGTGAACGATCCCTCGCTGAGCGCGGAGGCGGTGAGATACGGATAGGGCGAAGCGCTGAGCGATCCCGTGGGGTCGTAGTATTGACCGGCGCCATCCGTGAGGAAGACCTCGACGGTCCAGAGCGAGAGCGCCGCGACGGCATCCACCGTCCAACCGAACTCGGCCAGCGAGGGCAGCGCTCCGCCGAAGATCGTCGCGGGCGCGGTGGGCGGTGAGGCGAAGCCGAGATCCAGTCCGGTGAGCAACACTCCGGCGGTCGAATCCGAGTTGTTCGACTCGGACAGCTCGGCGATGGCACCGAGGTAGTCGATCTCCACATCGATGTTGAGGAGCGGAACCAAGAGAGGCGGAACGACGAAGCTGGCGGGTCCGACGGGCGCGTAGTCATCGGGGAAGACCAAGGTCTGTGCGATCGACGGGTTGGCGATCGTCGCGCTGACGAGGAACGCTGGAGCCGGCGACCCGAGCGGCGTGCCCGTCGCGTCGTAGTAGGTGCCGGCGAAGTCGCTGATGAAGATCGCGTCGGTCGTCGTGATCGACGCGGACGAAGGCCCCGGGATGATCTCCAGGTCCCAACTCACGTCGCCGGGCCCCAGCGCGCATCCCGCGGAGATGAAGACGGTGGCGCTGGGGTCGATCAGGACGAGATCCAGGGTTTGCGCCGTCGCGCTCCGGGATATCGCGCTCAGGACCAGAACCGCGAGCGCAACGCGCGAGAAGTGACCCATTCGAGAGCCCATCGGCCAGCCTCGTTTCCATTCGTTCGGATGTGGGGATTGCGGGGATCGTACCAGCTCGAGCCGCAACGAGGACCTTCGCTCGGAGGGGAAACCTCGGATACTGGGAGAAACGTCGCGGTTCGGAGATCGAACGTCTCGGTCACCCGCGGGCGGTCACCGGGAAGTGAACCACCACGCGCGATGGATCCGGCGATCCCCGATGTCGGAAGGGATCGAGGCGGGAGTGATCTCGGTCCATCGCCACGCTTCGAGTCGATCGGTCTCGAGCTGGAATCGGCGGAAGTTCGTGGAGAAGAGAACCCGGCCCCGGGGTGCGAGCAGCGGGCGAAGGAGCTCGAGCAGCTCGACGTGGTCGCGTTGGACGTCCCACACCGAGCTTCCCCGGCGACGGTTCGAACGGGTCGGCGGATCGACCACCGCGAGGTCGTAACCCGCTCCGTGCTCCCCGGACTCCGTCGGCTCTCGAAGGAAGTCGAGGGCGTCGCGACGAACGAGTCGGTGTCGCTCGTTCTCGAGTCCGTTGGCTCTCAAGTTCTCGCGCGCCCAATCGAGGTAGGTCTGGGAAGTGTCCACCGATGTCGTCGCCCGCGCTCCCCCAGCGGCAGCGGCGACCGTGAACGCGCCGGTGTAACAGAAGAGGTTGAGCAGCCGTTTGCCCTTGGCTCTCTTCCGCACCTCCGCGCGCGTGTCGCGATGGTCGAGGAAGAGCCCGGTGTCGACGTAGTCGGAGAGGTTCGCGATCAGACGCACGCCACCCTCGCTGACGATCACACGTGCGCCTTCGCGGGCCTGCACCTCGTGCTGGACCCCTCGCGCTCGACGCTCCTTGCGCTTGACGAAGACCCGGGTCGGGTCGACACCCAGGGTCTCGCCCACGCGATGGATCCAGCGCGCCTCCCGCACGAGGTCCTGTGGCTCGTCGGGAGGGTAGATCGTGATGTGCAGAGCATCGGCATAGCGATCGACGACCAGAGGGATCGAGTCGACGGCGCGATCGTAGAGCCGGTAGGCGTCGGTACCCATCGTCTTCGGCCATCGTCGGCGTAGGCGCGCGTTCTCCGCGAGGATCTCGACGAAGCGTCGCTCGTCCGGATCGGCGATGTCCGCGACGGCTTGCGCGGCCCGCGCGGGAACGGATGACTTCGCGGCGATCGGCTCTTTCGCCGAGTCCGGCTCGACGATGGAGACGCACCACTCCGCTCCGGCGATCTCGAGCATCTTCGTGCGAACCGGAACCACGCCGGCCCGCGTCAGGAAGGCGTCCCCCGGTTCGGCTCCATCGCTTCGCGACACGATCACGTGACGAGCGCGGCGCGCCGTGCGCATGCGAACGACCAGTCGCTCCCGACGCGCGAGCTCCTCGCGAGGATCGGAGAAGAGGTGGACGATCGTCTCGTTGCCGTCCGCTCGGGAGCTCTCGCCCGTCGAAGTGAACGGTACGAACTCCGTTTCCGAACGAAGCGGGATCACCTCGGCCCGACACTTCGAGCGAATCCCATCGATTCGTAGGTCGCTCTCGAACGCGACGACCCCATCGAGATCGGGTTCCCCGGGGGGCGGCGCGACTTCGCCGGCATCGATCGAGAACGGAAGCCACCGTGCGCCCGGAACCACCGCCGAGCGAACTCCGGCGCCGGCCCGCGCGAACAGCGCGACCTCGCGAATCGCCGCGAAGACCCCTTCGCCGAAGATCGCCAGGGGCGTCCCCGGTGGGATCGACGCGTAGCGTAGCGCGATCGCGATGACCGCGTGGCGGTCATCGTCTCGGTCGAGCAACAGATCGAAGTGAAGGAACTTCGTCTCGATTCGACTCCCCTTGCGAAGCGCCTTCGTCGTGGACTCGAGCTGCACGCGACCGACGCACGCGGGGTCCGCGACGTCTGCAACGATGCACCCGCTGGGGATGGCGTCGCGAAGGAACTCGAGCGAGGTGTCGAGCGCGATGCCGGAGCCCTCGGGGATCGACGTGCGCCACGGGACGGAGGCCGCGATCTCACGCAGCTCCTCGGCGGTCCCCGATCCGATCACCCAGGTCAACGAGGTGATGCACCTCGCGCGGGCGAGGACGGACGCGATCCCCGACGGCTCGGTGGTGAACCGAATCCTGCCCGGAGCGAGCGTGCGCGCGCGCGTCCCCAGCTCCGTGAGCTCTCGCACGGCGATCGGCTCCCCGCCGATGGGCACCGTGGCGACGAAGGACAGAGTCGTCGATCGCGCACCGTCGGGGGTCGCGGCGTCGCGACGCGCTCGTCCTCGGCCCCGCTGGATCATCGCGTGGTCGATCCCGCGAGCCCGGACTCCTCACGAAGGCGACGGAGGAGCTTCTTCATGTCGGCGGGAAGGGGCGCGACACACTCGAGCGGCGTCCCGGTTCGAGGGTGTTGGAACACAAGGCGATGCGCATGGAGGGCTTGACGGGTGAACTCGATCGTCGGTGTGACGTGGCTCGAGGTGTAGAGTCGCTCGCCGATCAGCGGGAGCCCGCGCAGCGCCGCTTGCACGCGAATCTGGTTGCGCTTCCCGGTCACGAGGTCGACCTGGAGCAGGCTCGCGCGATCGCCGAAGCGCTCGACCACGCGGAAGTGGCTGATCGCTTCGACTCCCGGTTCCGTGGCGCGGCACCGACGTTGGATCCGCGTCTGGGGGTCGGCGATCAGGGAATCGGTCCATGTCCCGGACTCTTCGTCCGGCCCGCCGCACAGCACCGTGAGGTAGCGTCGCTGCGGTGTGCGACGAAAGAACTGCTCGCGCAAGACCTCTTGCATCGCCGCGCTGCGCGCGACCACGACGAGCCCGGTCGTCCACCGATCGATGCGATGCACGATGAACAAGCGACGACGCTGTTGGCGGTCCAGCGCGGCCTCCAGTCGAGCGAGGACGGTGTCGTCATGGCCATCGGAACCTTCGCGCGGGACGGTGAGGAGACCGGCCGGCTTGTCGATGACGATGAGATCCTCGTCATCGTGGACGATCTTCAGCCGACCGAGCACCCTCTTCGCCACGGCCGGCTTCGAGAGCCCGGACGGCTTCGCGGTTCCCGGACGATCGAGCCACACCCGGACCCGACTTCCCACCTTCACCGGTCGCCCACCATCCCGGAGCGTCTGGACCTCCCCGTCCACGAAGACCTTCCCGCGCTCGAGCGCTTGCGCGGCTCGCTTGCGCGAACCGAGACGCTCTGGCGCCGCGAGCCACTTGTCGAGGCGCTCGCCCGCGGAGTCCGCACCGACTTCGTGGATCCGGTCGTTGTCCATCGTCGCTGGCTCCCGGGAAGGAATCGCTCGGTTCGCGCGCCACCGAGGCGCGAGGCTAAGCGGGCGAGTATAGCGATGTCCGGGAGGCCGGGGTCAGGGCTGCCCGCGGATCTCGGCGACCGGGTGCCGGCTCGACGCCGAAGGTCACGGACCGGAGCGCGCTCCGCCCCTACGCCGTCGGATCGGTGATGAGATCCCCCGCCGCCGCGAGCGTGCGTGTCCAGGCCGGATCGGCGTAGAGCTCCGCGGGAGTCCGGGGCGGCGATAACTGAACGGTGGGGAGCGACGCGGTGTCCTCGCCGATCCATCGCTCCCAGAAGCCGACATCGTGCCACGCGCCGTGCTTGTGCCCGACCCTCGAGAAGACGCCCACTCTCCGAAAGCCGAGGCTCTCGTGGAGACTCACGCTCGCGACGTTCGGCAGCGTGATCCCCGCGATGAGGTTCTGGAAGCCCATCCATCGGAGTCCCTCGAACAGCGCCGTGTACAGCGCGCGCGCCACGCCGCGCCGGTGAGTCGAGCTCGCCACGTAGATCGCGGTCTCCGCCGTCCAACCGTAGGCCGCGCGGTCCCGGAACGCGCAACCGTAGGCATAGCCCAAGCAACGACCGCGCTCCTCGGCGACGAGCCAGGGCGCGAAGGCCGTGTTGCGCCGCATCCGCTGGCGGATCTCGTCGAGGTCGGGAACCACCATCTCGAACGAGATCGCCGTGTCGCGGACGACATCGCCGTAGATCTCGATGATCGCCGCTGCGTCGTCCTCGGTCGCGAGCCGGAGCCGGGATCGTTCGTTCATGCTTCTTGCCCTTCGAGCGGTAGGGCTGGTGTGATCGCGCGCCGCCGGTTCTGTCGGGCGGAGTGGATCATCACCACGCCCGCGATGATGGCCACCGTTGCGAGCAGGGTTCGCGGACCGATCGTCTCGTCCTTGACGAGCCAACCGAGGAAGAGCGCGACGACCGGATTGACGAAGGCGTAGGTGGACGCGCTCGCCGCGGAGACGTTTCGCAGGAGCCAGACGTAAGCGGTCAGCCCGATGATCGAGCCGAAGATGACCAAGTACAGGAGCGCGAGAACCGAGTCGACGGAGACGATCGCCCCGGAGGCGACCGTCCACTCGCCCGTCGCCGCGGAGATGATCGAGAGCGAGATCGCGCCGGCGATCATCTCCATCGCCGTGGTCAGGGTCGGCGAATCGGGGAGGCCGGCGCCGCGCGAATAGAGGGAGCCGATCGACCAGGAGAGTGCGGCGATGATGAGCGC